>JAOAPT010000922.1 GCA_025463045.1 Candidatus Solibacter sp. | reverse complement strand
TTCCCGGCTGGAACAGGTTGCCCACGCCCGAGAGGCCCCACAGACTCTGGTACCCAACGCGCGAATACAGGCCGTTGACGTTCTCGTACTGCCCCTGCTTCTCGTACCGGAGCCCGAGGTTGATCGTCAGGTTGCGCGCCGCGCGCCACGTGTCCTGCGCGAAGAATCCGAATTCCCGCTGGCGATTGCGGTCGATCGGCGGAGTCGCGCTGTACTGCTTCGTCTTCTCGTCGAGTACCAACTGCTTGGAAATCGAAGAGACGCGGCCCGTGAGAACCGAATACAACGTCGCTGCATCCGACTGATTGGTGGCGCTCGAAAGCGGAATGTTGCCCGCCGTGAACACACTGCTCAAAATCGGATCGCCCGTCGCCGCCGCAAACGTGATCGTCGGCATCGTATCCGTGCTCGCGATCTGCTGCCATGAATTGATCTGCGTAAACTCGCCACCGAAGCTGAACAGGTGCGAACCCTTCATCACCGAAACGGTGTCCGCGATGTTCTTCACCGGCGAGTTGCGCCGCTGCGAACTCGTCGCCGTGGAAACGCCCGAAACATAAGTCGCCGTGCCGAAGAGCGGACGGTAGCCCTTCCAGGTGCTATACAAGCCGGGATTCACGTCGGGGAAGAACAGCACCGTTCCGCCGTTCAGGCCCCCACGCCATTCATTCGTTACGTGCGAGCCGAACTGCGAACGCAGCGTCAGAACCCCCGAGAACCGGTTGCTGTTCTGTCCGGTCTGCACGCTGCTGCCCAGCGCCACGCCCGTACCCGGGAATGCCGCCACCACGTTGTTCAGGAAGTCGGGGATCGACGTGTACTTGTCGTAGTTATAGACGAACGAGAGGTGGTGGTTGGAGGTGACGTTATAGTCCAACCGCGAGGTCACGAAGTCGCGCTGCTGGTTACCGGAGGGCTGATAGTTCAGGTCGTAGCGGTTGTAATCGCTATTGCTGACGCCGCGCGGAATCACCGTGCCGCCGCCCGCCGTCGCGTACATGTCCTGATAAGTCTTCAGCAAAATCGGATCGGCCGTATTCGTGAACCCGCCCTGCGCCGCCAGCGAGTAGACGTTGATCTTCTTGACCAGGCTCGGGTCCGCCGCGCACTGCGCGTTCGTCGTACCCGTCGGGCAATACGAGAAGTTTCCCGCCATCGCATCCGGCGTCAGAATCTGCCGCGTGTAAGACTTCGTGCCCGGCAGAATGTACTGCTCGTAATTCGCGAAGAAGAGAACTTTGTTCTTGATGATTGGACCGCCCAAATGCAGCCCGCGCTGGGTCAGCTTTACCAGATCGCGCGGCAGGCCCTGCTGATTGTTGAAATAGTAGTTGGAGTTCCAACCCGTCTGACGGCGCTGATAGAAACCGCCGCCGTGGAACTGGTTCGAACCGCTCTTTGTCGTGAACTTGATCTGCGCCGCGCCCTGTCCGGTCGAATCCGCGCTGCCGGCCGACGTGCTCACCGTCAGTTCATCCAGCGAGTCCACCGTCGGGTAGACATAACTGAAGAAGCCGTCGCTGGACTTCAACATGTTGTCCTGCGTATTCATCCCGTCCATCGTCACGTTCAGCGCGCCGCGAGGCAGGCCGTTCACCGAGGAGCTGCGGGGATTCGTAGGAGTCTGCACGCCCGGCTGCGTCACCAGCAGCTCAACCGCGTTGCGTGTCGCAAAGGGCAGCTCATAAATCTGGCGCCCGCCAATCGTGCTGCTCACCGTCGCGCTGGAGGTCTGCACGATTTCCGCGCCGCCCACCACTTCCACCGTCTCGGTGGCCGCGCCGACTTCGAGCTTCATATTTACCGTCGCGGGAACGCCCGCATTCACCTCGACGCTCGCCGCGAGTCCCGCCTTGAAACCGGGCTTGCTGACCGTGATCCGGTACTTCGCAGCCGGCATGGACGGCAACACCCACTCGCCGTTCTCCGTCGTGGTTGTCTTCAGAATTTGGTCGGTCGCGAGGTTCGTAACGGTAACTTCCGCTCCAGGTACTGCGGCCCCGGAGGGGTCGGTCACCACGCCGTCCATACGGCTCGATGCCTGCGAAAAAAGTAATGCGGCGCACAGAGTTAGCGCCGCCAACAACTTCTTCATGTGTTGTACCCCCTAAAGTAAGGCTTGAATTTGGTTGACTTTACCACAGGCAAATTGGGTAAAACAAGGATTCTTCAACGAATTGTTCAAAAGATCCCTAACGCTTCGAGCGGTTTCACGTCAGTACCGGATTGGCCTGGGCCCGCAATCCAGCAACAAAACATGGGGGGATATTCACGCACCACCAAAATGTGGTGGGCATAGGACGGTCTCTAAAGTTAGTCAAGTGTAAAAAGTAGGCGCCGCAATCAATTTACTCCTTGCGCCCGCCCCGTCGCCAACAACTTACCCGCGAATCCGTTCCGCGACCGTTACTCGCGCTTTGGCGAGCGAGGGAGCGGTGGTCCCTTGCCCCCCGCTCCGTAACCCTTCGTCCTACTGCTTCCGCCCGCCCCGTCCCGCCGGAGCCGTCACATCCACCCCCGCCGCTTTCAGCGCCGCCTGCGCGCTCACGTATTCCAACTTCGCCGCCTGCTTCCGCACCCCGTCGAACACAAAGAAGCGCACCGACTCCTCCATCCCCACCCGTCCCGACGCAATCCCCCGATCGCGCATAATCTCCGCGATCCTCTGGTACGGGCTCTCGTCTTCCCGCCACACGCGGATCTCCTGCCCCGCCTGTATCAACTCCCGCGCGCGCATCTCTTCGAAGCCCGGCAGCACCCACGCCGGCTCGCCCTTCTGCGTCAGCACCACCGCGAACGTGCGCTCGCTCCGTCCCCAGCGCACGCCCGTCAGGTACGTCATCGCCGGTCCCGATTCCAGCACGATCGCCTGCAGCCCGAACTCCTTCATCGCCTCCTGCAGCTTCGCCACTCGCGCCTTGAACGTCTCCGTCGTCTCTGCTTGCATCGGGCTCCCCTTATCCGAACGGCTGGTCGATCGCGGGACTCTGCTTCGTGAACATCCGCGCCCCGCCCGGCGTGATGTACATGCAGTCTTCCAGGCGCACGCCGAACTCGCCGTAGATCGCGATCGTCGGCTCGTTGCTGAAACACATCCCCGGTTCGAGCTTCGTCTTATTGCCCTTCACCAGGTACGTCCACTCGTGCCCGTCGAGCCCGATCCCGTGCCCCGTCCGATGCGGCAGCCCCGGCGTTTTGTACCCCGGACCGAAGCCCGCATCCGTGATCACCTTGCGCGCCGCCGCGTCCACGCTCTCGCAGGTCGCGCCGGGTTTCGCCGCCGCCAGCGCCGCGTCCTGCGCCTTCCGCTCCAGATCCCAAATCTCGCGCTGCCGCTTCGTCGGCTTGCCGAACACCGTCGTCCGCGTAATGTCGGCGACGTAGCCCTCCACCGTGCACCCGTCGTCGATCAGTACCATGTCGCCCTCCCGCAACTGCTGCGGCTGAATGCTGCCGTGCGGAAACGCCGTGTACTTGCCGAAGATCGCCATCGCCGCCCCACCCGTGCCCAATGCGCGGAACGCCGCCGAAATATTCGCTCCCAGTTCGCGCTGCGTCATCCCCTCCCGCATCGTCGCCAGCGCCGCCTTGTACGCCTCGATCGTGATATCGTTCGCCCGCTGCAGCAGCGCAATCTCCGCCGCCGATTTGATCATCCGGCAGCCCGCCACCACCGGCGTCCCGCTCACGCACTCCACCGCCGGAAGTTCCCTGCGCAGCCCGTCGAACGTAGCGAAGCGGACCTGCTCCTCCATCCCGACCCTGCCCGTCGCGATCCCCATGTCCCTCAGCGCCTGCGCCGTCTTCGCCGCCTCCGCGGGCGTCCACACCGCGTCCGCCTTCTTCGCGCCGAGAATTGCCGCCTGCCCCGCCGCGCGCTGCCCCGTGAAGTAGTACATGCTGGTGCCGCTCTCCAGGTAGATCGCGTCCAGCTTGTGCTCCGTCATCAATCGCCGCGCCTTCTCCCGCCGCGCCGCACGCTCCGCGTCGCTGATCGGCATCACTCCATCCAGCATCGGGCGGAGCCTGCGGATCGGCTCCGGCACCTCGCTCTGCTGCGCTGCCGCAATGCCGCCGCCCAGCGCCGTCGCCAAAAAGATTCGCCGCTTCATACCTCGAGCACCGGATTCTTCTTATGCCAGTCCGTCGCCTGCTCGTACGCCAGCGCCACGCGCAGCGGCGAGCCTTCGTCGTAAATCTTCCCCAGGAAGCTGATCGATCGCGGCACCTGCACCTTCGTGCCGTCCGCCTTCGCCCCCTCGGTAAATCCGCACTTCAACACCACCTGCGGATTGCCCGTCAGATTCGTTGTCGTCAACAGCGAGTTCGGCGGCATCACCAGCACGTCCCAATCCGTCATGAACTTCTCGAACTTGGCGATCATCAGCGTGCGTGCCCGCTGCGCGCGAATGTACTCCACCGCCGGGATCATCCGCGACGTCCGGAACTGGTTCGGCCAGTCGCCCGCCGCCTGCCCGCGCAAGTTGCGCACCTGCCCGTCGCGCGTGATGTCGTCGAATGCCGCCGCGGCCTCCGCGCTCAACAGGAACCGGATCGTCGGACCGTCCTCCGCGAATTCCGTCGGCGTCATCTTCACGCCGGCCTTCTTCAAATCCTCCAGCGCCTGGTCGTAGATCTTCTTCTGCTCGCCCGTGTACCGGTCGAAATCCTTCTGCAGAATCCCGATCCGCAAACTCGACAGAGGCTTCCGCGGCTCCCAGTGGAACGGATCCGCGCCCACCGTGCGATCCCTGCCGTCCGGCCCGTACACCGCATTCAATACGATTGCGCAATCTTCCACGCCCCGGCAGATCGGCCCGACTTTATCCATCGTCCAGCTCAGCCCCATCGCGCCGTACCGGCTGATGCGCCCATACGTCGGCCGCAGTCCGACCGTGCCGCACGCCTGACTCGGCGAGATGATCGACCCGAGCGTCTCCGTCCCCAGCGTGAACCCCGTCAGCCCCGCCGCCGTCGACGCCGCCGATCCCGCCGACGATCCGCTCGATGTCTGCTCCGTATTCCACGGCGTCTTCGTCATCCCCTTGAACCACAGCCCGCCCTGCGCCAGCGCGCCCATCGAAAGCTTCGCCATCAGCACCGCGCCCGAACTGCGCAGCCGCTCGACCACCGTCGCGTCCTTCTCCGCGATCCGCGTCTGATACGGTTCCGCGCCGAAGGTCGTCAAAATCCCCTTCGTGTCAAAGAGGTCTTTCAGCCCGAACGGAATCCCGTGCAGCGGCCCGCGATAATGTCCCGCGCGAATCTCCTTGTCCGCCGCCGCGGCCTGTTCCAACGCGAGTTCCTCGGTCGACGTGATCAGGCACAGCAGCTTCGGCGAATACTTCTTCATCCGCGCCAGGTACATCTTCGTCAGATCGGTCGACGACACAGCGCGCGATTTCACCAGCGGCGCCAGCTCCACGATCCGCCAGAATGCCACTTCCTCCAGATTCGAAGGAACCTTCATCGCCGGCGTCTTCGCGATTGTCGTCTCGAACCGCTGCGGCCCTTTGATCGGCGTCCGGTCCGGCAGCCCCGGATGAAATGCGAAGGCGGGCTCGGTATCCAGCGGCACGTCCGCTTTGCGCAGCGCTTCGTAGTTATACAGCGCCTGGTTGACGCCGCGCAGCATCATGTCAATCTCGGCGTCCTGAAACTCCAGCCCCATCAGCTTCAGCGCCCCGCCCACCTGTTCCTTGGTGACCCGCATCGGCGTGTTCGGAACTCCCCCCTGCCCGCGCCCCCCGCGCCCCGCCGCGTCCGCCGCAGGAGGAGTCGTCGCGCCCCCGCGCTGCTGCGGTTGCGCCTCGCGGGCCGCCGCCAAAATCGTGATCAGTTGGAGCCAGGTTCGTCTGTCCATAGATTTTCCCTATAATACATGCCCCCACCCTGCCCCCGCATGCTTAGGCCGGCGTTATTTGATGAACAACGTCATCGCCTTGAAATCGAGTGTCACTTCGTTGGCCTGACTAAGAAGGTCCATGCCAATCGTGCCGTGATGCCAGTTGCTCGCTTCGACAGTCGTCGCCAGCAGCACGGGGGCAGGACGCAAAACGATCGGGAACTTCGCCACCGTGATCCGCAGCTCCGGCATAATCGCAGCATCCACGTTCGTGGAGCCGGAGAGCCCGATTAGCTTCTGCGCACCCTTCCTCGCTTCCCGTAGAAGCTCTGGAAATTCCTTGCCGAATATCGGCCATGCTGCTGAGTGTGAACTTCCGGTGTCTAGAAGAAACGTAAGCCTGCGGCTCTCCACCGTCACTTCCGTCAGCAGGTCCGTACCGTCGAAGCAAAGATTGGCAGCACGCCGGCCGCTAGGCGGGTTGAATCCAAGCTCCAGCGTGTGCTCCCGGCCCCACCGGAAGGTCTGAATTGCCAGCATCACCGGCAAGCCCAGGACGCCGCGCTCTCCTAACGGGTAGTCCATAAACGCACCCACGTCGTCGCGGACCACCAGGAACGTGGCGTTTCGGATCTCAGTGCCGCCAACCTTCAGCCGGTCGGCAACCGCCATGTGCGCACCCGGAGCCTCCGATCCGGTGACTCCGGAAACCGCAACGTCGTTGGCGATGAGGTGCATGCCTAGCCGCCTCGCTTCCGCCTCGGTGATTACAGACATGTTGAGGTCGGTGTCGAGCGCAAAATGCGCGACCTGACCGTTGATGACCAGCGGGGTAACAATCTGGCCGCCGCGCCAGGTCGTATAAGTGACGGTGGCCGCCTTCCGCGAAACTACCGCCAGATCAGGCAGGCGTTCGAACAGCCGTACCAGCGCCCTTTCCCGATCCGGGGGCATCTCTTCGGGTTTCACCGCCCATTTCTTCTTGGCCTCCATGGCTGCTCGCCGGTAAGAGCCGTTGCGGAGATTTGCGTTGAATAGCGCTTCGTGGACGGCGTACTGTAGGTCCCTGCCGGGGCGGGAACGAGTTGCTGCCCGGAACTCCCTCTCGGCACGCGCATCGTGGTTGAATGCGGTCGCGACAAATCCGCGGTATATCGCCGGCGATTCGCCCGTGATCACGGCATCGCGCAGATCGAACCACCGATGCGCTTCCAACATCGGTCGGACGGTACCGTCGCCGCGATCGGCGCCGTTGCCAAACGAACTGCCCAGCAACAGCAACAAGGTCAACTTCATTGCGGGTCCATTTTTGATTACCGAATTGTATCCGAAGCACGAGGCGATCACGCAACACCGTCGGCGACTATCTTTTGCGGCCGCACTTACTTTCCAGGCCGCACCTGGCGGAGGCTGCAAGCAGAGTTTTAAGGCGCAAAAATCAACGGCAAAGCAATACTGGCCCCACCACCCACTTCGGCGTATGCCTCTGTTCCGCGCGCCCCCCCAGCAATTCGTACAGCACCACGCCCACCGGGTAGATGTTCATCGACGTCGACACCGCCTCCCCGCGCAGTTGCTCCGGACTCGCATACCGCGGCGTCATCGCCCCGAACCGCGTCAGGGTCGTCTCGCTATCCGCCGCGGCCAGCAGCAGCTTCGCCGTGCCGAAATCAAGCAGCATCGGCTCCCCGCCCTGCGTCACCATCAGGTTCCCCCGGCTTCAGATCGCGATGCACCACCAGGTTCCGGTGCGCGTACTCCACCGCCGGGCACGCCCGCAGCAAGAGCCGGATCCGCTCCTCCACTGCCAGCGCCCGTTCATCGCCATACCTCTGGATCGCCTGCCCGTCGACGTATTCCACGCGGAGAGTGTATTGCGCCGCGAAGCCATTAGGGTCACCGAATTCTCAGCCGATCCAGAACTCGGCGTCCTGTCTCTGGATCGCGACTGACGCCTTAGCCTTCGACCGTTGCGAGGTCGCAAGCCGACTTGGACTTGGACTTATGGGGAGTAATCCTTGGACCTTTCTCCGAGTAGCCGACATAACCGGTCAATTTCTGCCCGATCCACAGTGCTGATGCGGCGAGACTCTCAACACCACTCACGATCATTCTGCACAATGAATGCGGGGTCTGCAAGAGCTTTTTGTGAAGCCCAAGCGCCGACCTCGGGAGCCCCCGTTCCGATGGAACTTCGAGCCTCTCCGTGGTAAGAGAATT
>JAOAPT010000887.1 GCA_025463045.1 Candidatus Solibacter sp. | reverse complement strand
GTGTCGTCGTTGGGGAAGAGGGATTTCGTGAGGGCGGCGGTGAGGAGGGTGCGTCGAGTGATGGTGTGCATGGCTTTGTCGATTCTATCGCGGGGGCGGGCGGCGGCAAAAGGCAAGAAACGTCTTTAGCCGCCGATAAACGCCGATGAACGCCGATGAAGACGGATAAGAGGGAAAGAGAGGTGAAAGTAGCGAACGGGAATGGTGATTGGTGCGGTTGTTGCGATCGAAGGAGTGACGGGTGCGAAGGGGTTTGTTCCGGTTGATGCGGCGGAACAGATTCAGACGATGAGGCGCGCAGTGAAGACGGCGCTGGCGAATCACGTCACGGTGATTCTGGACGAGCACGATTTTGGCGTGTGCGGGTGTTCGAGATCCTGATTCCGGAGAGCTCAGGCGCGGCCCATGACGACGGTGTGGGGGCTCATCGGGATGGGGTGGGCGGTGAGACCGGTGAAGCCGGCCTCGGTGTACATGGCGTTGAGTTCGCTCAGGGGGTAGGCGTCGCCGGCGGCGGTGGAGGCGAGCATGGTCATCGCGAAGGCGGCGGGCATCGGCGGGGAGATGCGGTCTTCGTTGGGGACGAATTCGAGAGTGGCGGCGCGGCCGCCGGGGCGGAGGGCGGCGCGCACCTTTTTCAGGAGGGCGACGCAGGTGGGCTTGTCGAAGTGGTGGAGGAAGTTGGTGAGCAGGACGGCGTCGTAGGGTCCGGCGTAATCGACATCGAAGGCGCTGCCGGGGAGCATCTCGTAGCGATCCTGCACGCCGGCTTTGCGGGCGTTATCGAGCGCGACGCGGAGGACGGGGGCCCAATCGAGTCCGGTGACGCGGGCTTCGGGATTCTGCCTGGCGATTTCGATGCCGAAGAGGCCGTGGCCGGCGGCGATGTCGAGCACGCGCATGGCGCCAGTTTGGCCTTCGAGGACGATGGCGGCGAGAGGGGCGACCATGGGCGCCATCATCGGCGCCATGGTTTCGGCGAACTGCACCCACACGGGATTTTCGGGTTCGACGCTGCCTTCGCCGGGGAGGACGGTGCGGCCGGCGCGAACGATGTCGGCGATGTGGCGGTAGGGCTCTGTCATCGCGGGATGGCTGAGGAATTGCGCGATGGAGGCGAGGGATGAGGGAGAGCGGGGGTCGAGGAAGGCGGCGCTGGTCGGGCTGTGGCGGTAGACGCCCTGCTCCTTCAGTATGACGCCGTTGACGGCGAGGAAATCGCAGAGGATGCGGATGCCGCGCTCGGAGGCTTTGCAGTGACGGGCGATGGAGGCGACGTCGCCAGGGCCTTCGCCGACGGCTCGGAAAACGTCGAGATCGATGGCGGCCCTGAGGGCGGCGGTGCGCTGGTGCGCCTGCAACATGTCGAAAACAATCGCTGGGGTGAGGGGCGCTTCCGCGCTGCGTTCCGGGTGCATGATCTTAATTAATGTACACCCAAACTATAATGAACGTGATTATGCGACGGCTGATTGTGTGCTTTTTCGTCGGGTGTGCTTTGTTGATGGGGCAGCGCGATATTCCACCGGGTTCGCTGAACTCGCCGGAGCGGCTGGAGTGGTTCCGCGATCAGGGGTTCGGGATGTTCATCCACTGGTCGGTGGATAGTCAGACGGGCGTGGTGATCTCGCATTCGCTGGCGGGCGCGGACGAGGCGTATACGCGGCGGTTTTTCGAGGATCTGCCGAAGACGTTCAATCCGCGCAAATTCGCGCCGGCGGATTGGGCGGCGCTGGCGAAACTCGCGGGCGTGAAATACGTGGTGCTGACGACGAAGCATCACTCCGGATTTGCGATGTGGGACACGAAGACCACCGATTTCGGAATCATGCAGACGCCGTTCAAGCACGACTTGACGCGCGATATTCTGAGTGCGTTTCGGGCGCAGGGGATTGCGCCGGGCGTGTACTTCTCGCCGGACGATTTCTGGTGGCTGTGGAAGAACAAGATCGATATCCAGCGCGGGATTCCGCAGGTGCAGCCGCGAAATAATCCGGGACTGATGGCGCTCGACCTGGCGCAGATTCGGGAGTTGATGACGAACTACGGCGCGATCGACGTCGTGTTCTTTGACGGCGAGCCGCAGGAACTGCGCGACCTGGCGTGGAAGCTGCAACCGAAGACGATCGTGACGCGCGGCGCGATTCAGACGCCGGAGTTGTATGTGCCCGGCATTCCGCTGGAAGGCGCGTGGGAAGCCAATTTCACGATGGGCACGGCGTGGCAGTACCAGCCGCAGAACGAGGTGTACAAGAGCGGCGGGCAGGTGATCGACATCCTGGTGGAGACGCGCGCGAAGGGCGGGAACCTGCTGTTGAACGTCGGGCCGAAGCCGGATGGGGAACTGCCGATCGAGCAGGAAGAACGGCTGCGCGAGGTGGCGTTGTGGATGCAGGTGAACCAGGAATGCATTTACGGCGTGCGTCCGTGGGTGATCACGAACGAGCAGAATATCTGGTTCACGAAGGCGAAGAACGAAGACACGATTTACGCAATCGTGAAGCAGGAGCCGCGGTGGGTACGCGGGCAGTGGCGCGACTTCGTGCTGAAGAGCGTGCAGGCGACGCCGCAATCGGTGGTCAGCGTGTTGGGGCAGAATGGGCGCGTGCTGGAGTACCGGCCGGAGGTGAATCCGCAGCCGACGCTGAAGCAGGAGAGCGACGGACTGCACGTGCGCGCGATGTTCACGCACCGGCTGCAGGACAACAGCAAGTGGCCGAATCCGATCGTTCTGAAGATTACGAACGTGCGTCCGGCGTTCACGCCGCCGAAGCTGGATACGAAATCGGGGCGGTTCGATGCGGCGACGCGGGCTGCGTCGTTGACGGGGACGCTGATGGATTTGGGGAAGGCGGCGTCGCTGCAGGTGGGATTCGAATACCGGAGCATCGTGGGACTGGACGCGAGCGACCGGTCGATTCCGTGGCAGGCGGGTCCGACGACGACGCTGAGTGCGGCGGGGGATTTTACGTTGAAGATCGAGGGGCTGAATCCCGAGGGCGTGTATGAGTATCGAGCGTATGTGAAGCATCCGCTGCTGACGATTTATGGATCGGACAAGCGGCTGGCGATGAAGTGATGAAGCTGCTGGACTACCATCGTTTGCGAAGCGAGGAGGAAGGCTCGTCGGATGGCGTGGCGCTGGCGCGGGAGGCGGGTGCGGAGTTTGTCGCGGCGGCACGGACGCGCAACGCACGTGACTGCGATCGCGGATGGATGGGAAGACGGACGGGAAGGTGCGCGCGTTCGGGCTGCGGGCCGGCGCGAGAACGGTCGGTGGAACTGGCGCGTGCGTCGCTGGTCGCGTGGTGATCGGGCTATCGCTGGTGTGTCACTGCGCGGGGCTGGCGGGGGCGGATGTTGCGGCGCTGTTTGGCGAGTGGGCGGCG
>JAOAPT010000835.1 GCA_025463045.1 Candidatus Solibacter sp. | reverse complement strand
GGCCGCAAGTCGCGTCCCGATCTCGAAGTCGGCATCTGCGGCGAGCACGGCGGCGAGCCGAGTTCGGTGCAGTTCTGCTACCGCGTGGGCATGGACTACGTGTCCTGCTCTCCGTTCCGCGTTCCGATCGCCCGCCTCGCGGCCGCGCAAGCAGCCATCAGCGGCGACAAGAGCGAAATGACCCGGACTGCATAAGCAGCGGGTCGATCGTCAAACTGCCGAAGGGCCGGGGCGCAAGCCCCGGCCCTTTTCTTGCTCATAAGGAAGCCGGTAAATGAAAAACGCCCGCACCGAAGTGCGGGCGTTTCGAAAAATCAACGTAGTCCGGAGAATCAGGCCTGCCGACGCCGCTTGGACAGAAGACCAAGACCGAGCAGCGCCCCACCCATGAGAACGCTCGTAACAGGTTCGGGCGTGACTTCGGTGAAGGTCTCGGTGAGGCCGGAAATGTGCAAGCCATTGACTGAATTCGGCATGTGAATCGACTCCGTCACCGTATACATCGTGTTGAGCGGCCCGTTAAGGGTGATCAGCGGAACGGGCGACACGACCGGGCTGGGACTTGCATTCGGAGTAATCGTCGTGGTGTGCTCGACACCGCTGGATGCAGTCGTCGAACCTTGCATCTGAGTGACTAGAAAGGTCGGCGCCGTTACCGTGTACTGAAACGTGAAGGTCTGGTCCTCGCTACTCGCCGTTGTGGCGATCGGAACGTAGCGGAGTTGGACGGTAGCGGTATTGGAGCCGGTATTCATGTTCAGATTGAACGAGAGCTTGGTGGTAGCGGCACTTGCCAACGGACTGCCGGTATTCGCTCCGACTGGGGGAGGCGAAAACGATAGGAAATCAAAGAACATGTCGTTAACCAAGCAGCCGCCATTGGCCGTGCTGTACGCAATATACTTATCGAGCCCAAGGGAAGTCGTTCCAGGAGAAACCGGGCTACCGTTGATCGCCGCCAGATCGGTACAAAGGGCGCTGGCGTGGGATTTGGCTGCTAACAGGGTCATCATAGCCAGAACCGGGAGCATCCCCGCCAAAAACGACTTCTTGCGCAGAACCGTAAGAAGGAGCAAGGCTCCGGGAATCAATACCAGCGATCCCGGCTCGGGTATGTTGACCAGGTCATAAGTTGTAGTCCAGTCGAAAATCTGAGAGTTCGGCCGGAAGAAGATGTCCGTGGTCGGCTGCAATCCAGTCCGCGGCGCAAAGATTGCGTCGGGGATCGGGGTTCCGGGTGGATCATTAATTTCCAGAGCAAATGCGCCGCTGGCCTCCGACTCCAGGGCGAAGACCGCTCCGGTTCCACGAAAATCCGTCATCGCAAAATGGGCGCTGTGGAGACGATAACTGAAACCGAGGGGCTGGCTGTCAACGGCGACGTCGAAGTAAACATTGACGTCGGCGGACGTTCCATCGCCAGGCACTGTGAGGTTGGTGGCGCTGAACTTAAACCCACCTTCGGGAAGTCCAGGACCGGTGACGGGAGTCACCAGGATGTTATTCGCAAAGAAATTCTGGGTGCCATCGGTGGAATACGTGAAGGAGTCCGCGTGGAAGGTGAACTTCAAATCTACGCCGAGACCGGCGACCACGGAGCAGGAAAACGTACCCGAACCCGGAATATAGGTGTCGAGCGTCGCGGTAGTACAAAGGGGCGAGGCGAAACCAGCAGAGGTCAAAAACAGAAGGCCCAGAACCAATGGAAGACAGCGAACGTACCTTCCGTAATTTTTCCCGAAACGACGATGCTTCACAAAACCTCCGAAACCAAGCTTGACGTCTTGAATCATGCGCTATCTCAACCAGTAGCGTTATTTATTTAACAAATAGCGATCCGTAGATGTATATCGAGCCACGAACCGCGATCACCTTTGTAGTTTATTTGCCGGTTCCCACATAGTCAAGCTAATTAAGAGGATACGGGTGATGCGCGAGGACTAGTACTAGTGGCCCTTTACCCTCAAGTGCGAACGGACAACGTGCTCCGAATCAGCGACTTACACTGATATGACAGCACTCTTGGCGAAGCTGTGCGTGGTAGCGCCGAGAGGACCGCTAGTACTATGTAGTCGGGGGATAATCCCGACTCGTATATTTGAGAGATTACCGAATCAACACGCCAGATCTTCGCGGCCGATCTTGAAGTTTTCCAGATTTCCAAGGATCGTCAACGCGATTTGGCGGGGGTCGAAAAACGTCTGCGCGATCCGCCGGACGTCCTCGGCAGTCACCGATTCGATACTTTCCACCAGTTCGTCGAGCGTGAAGAACCGGCCGAAGTACATCTCCTGCCTTGCCAGATTCGACATGCGGCTGGCAGTCGATTCCAGGCCGAGCATGAGCGAGCCTTTCAGGTGGTCCTTGGCGCGCCGAAGTTCCTCGTCGCTCACCCGATCTCCCTTGAGCTGCCGGAATTCGGCCGTGATCGAGCCGACCACCTGGCGCGCCGATTCGACGCTGGTGCCCGCGTAAATCGAGAGGCAACCAGTGTCCCGATAAGGATTTAGCTCGCTAAAGACCGCGTATGCCAAGCCCTGGCGCTCGCGGATATTCTGGAACAGGCGCGAACTCATCCCGCCGCCGAGCAAAGTATTCATCACGTAGCAGGCGAAGCGGTCAGGGTGCGGGAGGGGGAACGAAGGCACTCCCAGGCAGAGGTGCACCTGTTCGAGCGACTTCTTATTTCTCAACGCGATGCGAGCATGGGTGCTGGGCACTGGATCGGGCGGAGCATCCGCTCTGGGCGGCAGGGAGGCGAAGTATTGCTCGACGAGGCCGGTCAATCCCCGGTGGGTGAGGTGACCTGCGGCGGTGACAACAAGATTGGCCGGGGAGTACACCGAGCTGTAAAAGTCCCGGATCATCGTAGTGTCGAACCGGCGGACGCTTTGCGGCGTGCCAAGAATCGGCTTGCCGAGCGTGTGGTCCTTCCAGAAATTCGCTGAGAAGATCTCGTGCACCAGATAGTCCGGGCTATCCGCCTCCATCTTGATCTCTTCGAGGATGACACCCTTCTCCTTTTCGATGTCTTCCTCGCGGAACATCGGGTTGAGGACCAGATCGGCCAAGACGTCGAACGCCTGGGACAGATGCTGGTCGAGCACCTTGGTGTTGAAGCAGACCAGTTCCTTGGCGGTGAAGGCGTCGAGATTGCCTCCCAGGGCGTCGACCGCGCGCGCGATGTCTTCAGCGGAACGGGTGGTTGTTCCCTTGAAGAGCATGTGCTCGATGAAGTGCGAAATGCCGTTCTGTTCGGGCGTTTCACGGCGCGATCCCGACCCGATCCAGATACCGACCGACACGGAGCGCACATGGGGCATCGCCTCGGTAATCACGCGGACGCCGTTGGGCAGCGTCGTCATTTCTATGTCCCGCAAGGGATTGTTCGGAGAAGTCATTGAAGGAAAAGAGATAAAGCCCTAGTCCCTTTGTAGCACCTTCGGGCGCCCAGTGGTGGCTCCCCAGATCCGCTAAACTGATATAAGGATGTCCCAACCGCTCGTGGGCATGGACCTGACTGATCTTCGTGAGGCCCTGGGGCCCGATCAGCCGGGATACCGCGCCAAACAAATCTACGAAGCCATCTATCGCGGCCAGGCCGCCGATCTGGTCCAGATCTCCACCCTTCCGACCCGCTTGCGGGACGACCTGGCGGAGCGCCACCAAGTCGGTCTGCCGAAAGTCGCGCACCTCTATCAATCCACCGACGGTACAAAGCGCTATCTGCTGGCGCTCGACGACGGGCGCACCGTCGAAACCGTGCTCATGCCCGAAGGCGAGCGCGACACCATCTGTATCTCGAGCCAGGTCGGCTGCCCGGTGGACTGCAAGTTTTGTATGACGGCCTTGATGGGCCTCGAGCGGAGCCTGACGGCCGGAGAAATCGTCGGCCAGGTACTTTTAGTCGCACGCGAAAACCAACTAAGGCAGGAGGGCGGACGTCTCAACATAGTAATGATGGGACAGGGAGAGCCGCTTCTAAACCTGCCGAACGTGGTGAAGGCCACGCGGATTCTGCTCGACCCCAACGGGTTCGGCCTTTCGCCGCGCCGGGTTACCGTTTCGACCGCCGGAATCATTCCCAAGATCGTCGAACTGGGACACGAGCCGGTGCGGCCGAAGCTCGCCATCTCCTTAAACGCCTCGACCGAGGAGATGCGGCAGGAGTTGATGCCGATCACGCGCAAGTATCACCTCAAGGATCTGATCGCCGCGTGCAAGGACTATCCGCTGCGTCCATGGGAGAAGCTCACCTTTGAATACGTTCTCCTGGGCGGGGTGAACGACAGCGATTCCGACGCGCGCCGCGTCGTGAAGCTGCTCGCGAACCTGGACGCCAAGGTCAACCTGATCGCTCTCAATCCGGGTCCCGGGATTCCGTACGAGACGCCCGATCCCGAACGCGTGGCGAGTTTTCAGAACATCGTGCGCCGGGCGATGCCCTGCTTCGTGCGCAAACCCCGCGGCCTCGACATTTACGCGGCCTGCGGACAGCTCAAACGCAATCTCTCGTGATGCTCTCGCGCCGCGCCCTTCTCGCGTCTCTCTGCGCCACGCCGCGCTTATGGCCGGCTGCGACGTCGGCGCCGATCGTCTTGACCGCGCGGCGCAACGACTTCCACCAACTCCTGGTACCCGCGCGCATCGACGGCTCGCCTCCGCTCTGGTGCGAGCTCGATTCAGGCGGCGGAGGAGCGCTGGTCTTCATCGAAGCCGCCAAGGCGAATGCGATCGGGATCATGCCCACCAGCTACGGCCGCAGCGCGGGTCCGCTGGAAAATGCGCTGGCGCTCGACGGCCGCACGCGTGTGACGCTTGCCTTCCAGGGACTGAAACTGCCGGAGCAGGAATTGGTGATCAAGCCGACTCCGCTGCTCGGCGACAAAGATGCGTCGATCGGGATGCTGGTGTTGAGCCGCTATGTCGTCGAACTCGATCACGACTCTCCCGCGGTTCGGCTACATGACCCGGATCAGTTCCGCTACACGGGCCCGGGCAAGGCGTTTCCGTTCACCATCGAGGAAAACAATCCGTACACGACCGCGACCCTTACACTGCGCGACGGCAAGGAAGTTCCGGCGCGCCTCGTGATCGACACCGGGGCGGCGGGAAGCATCGCGTATTTGAGCCGTAGCTTCGCCGCACAGCATAAGCTGACCGAGCACTCGCTCGCGTCGGCGCCCGACAGTCTGGGCCGTCGCGCTTGCCGCCTCGAACGGTTCGCGATGGGCACGCTCGGCGTAACCAGGCCGGTGGTTCACGAGTTTCTGGAGCCGGGATTCGGCGGCAAGACCGAGCCGGACGGAATGATCGGCGTGGAGTTCCTGCGGCGTTTCAAGGTGTTCTTCGATTACGGCCGCAGCCGGATGATCCTCGAGCCGAACAGCCGCTTCGCCGAGCCCTCGCGCTTCGATGCAAGCGGCCTGCGCGTACACCGCGTCGCCGGCTTCGCGGACGCGGTGCGCATCTACCAGGTGCTGCCGGGCACTCCCGCGGCCGACGCGGGATTGCAGGAGACGGACCTGATCGTCGCCGTCGATGATACCCCCGTCCAGCGCATGTCACCCGGCCTCGTGCAGGAGACGCTGATGCGCGACGGCCGCGAGTGCCGCCTGCTCATCCAGCGCGGCTACGATGTCTTCCAGGCCGATTTGAAATTGAAGCGGCTGTTGTGAGGCCAGGGAGCGCTTCGCCGGCAGCGCTCCCCTGAAAATGACGCTCAAAAAACGATCGTGCATTTTCATCCCTTGTTGTGGCCCCGAACGGGGCCATGGAGAACTCCGCTGAAGATGACGCTCCAAAAAAACGATCATGCATTTTCATGCCTTGTTGTGGCCCCGAACGGGGCCATGGAGAACTCCGTTGAAGATGACGCTCCAAAAAAAACGATCATGCATTTTCATGCCTTGTTGTGGCCCCGAACGGGGCCATGGAGAACTCCGT
>JAOAPT010000828.1 GCA_025463045.1 Candidatus Solibacter sp. | reverse complement strand
CATCCCCACTCGGTCCGGTGCGGTCTGCGCATTTTGTACGATTCGCATGACCAGCACAAAAAATAAACACAAGACAACTGCAACACCGACGAACCCATGCTCCTCGGCAAAGGCCGAGAAGATGAAGTCCTTATGGGGCACCGGCAGGAATCGCAGCTGCGTCTGCGTCCCCTTCGTCACGCCCTTGCCGAACATGCCGCCGGACCCAACCGCGATCTGGGACTGGATCAACTGATATCCCTTCCCCTGCGGATCGCGCTCCGGATCCATGAAACTGACAATCCGGCCCTTCTGGTACTCATTCAAAAACTGCCAGCTTATGGGCAGCACCACCACCGTCAGTACGGCGATCACTGCCACATACTTCCACCGCAGCCCCGCGAGAAAAGCGCAAGCGATCAGGACTGCCACATACGTCAACGAGGTCCCCAGATCCGGCTGTTTCATCACCAGCGCGGTGGGAATTAGTACCAAACCCGCGAGTTTCAGCATCTCCCGAATCTCGAGTTCATCAGTCCTTAATTCGGTGAGGTAGCGAGCTACCAACAATATTATCACCAGCTTGACGAATTCCGATACCTGCAAATGCACTCCGAAACCCATCGGAATCCAGCGTTTCGACCCATACGCCTTCTCGCCAATCAGGTACGTGACGAGCAGAGCGCCCACGCTACCTATGTATAAAGCGGGCACGTAGTGCAGCATGGTGTGGTAGTCGATATGCAGCGCAATCCACATGAAGACGAGTCCACCAAGGACGTAAACCACCTGTTTCCACCATGCCGAGGTGTAATCGGTATCGCGAGTCGCGCTGTAGATCTGCAGCACGCCGACACCGCAAATCAGCAGGACGATGAGGAGCACCGTCCAATCGATATCGCGCGGTGAGAGGTATTTGGACATGATCAGTAAATCGGCGTCAGTGAAGTCGGAGTCGCGGCGACGTTCGTCGACATGACGGCTCCCGTGACGATAACAGGTTCGGGATTCCCCGGTCGAGCGGCGGGCGCCGCGGCGGTGCGCGACGGCAGACCCAGGCCGAATGCCGCCTGCAGTTTGTTCTGCCCCGCCTGGACTTCGGTGATCCGCTGCTTCTTATCGAAATAGGCCTTGATGACATCGCGCACGATGGCGGCCGCGAACTGCCCGTGCTCGCCGTGCTCCCAGAGCGCCACGACGACGATCTCCGGATTTTCGCGCGGCGCGAAACCGACGAACCAGGCGTTGTCCTTCAGGTCTTTGCTCGACGAGCCCTTCACGAAGTCGTTCGAGGCCAACTGCGCCGAGCCGGTTTTGCCGCAGACTTCGAGATGCGGCAAGGCCGCGCGCACTCCGGTACCCCCTTCGTTGACCACGCCGTACATGCCGTCCTTCACGATCTTGACATGTTCCGGATCGAGCTTCCACTCAGACATCTTGACCTCTTCGATCGGTTTCCGCACCATGTGCGGCTGATACCAGCGGCCGCCCACCGCCATCCCGCCGATCGCTTTGGCGAGTTGCAGCGGTGTCACGATGAGCGCGCCCTGGCCGATCGCGACCGAAGGCGTCTCGCCGGCGTACCACTTCGTGCGGTAGTTGCGCAGCTTCCACTTTTCCGAGGGCATGAGGCCCGTGTTCTCATGCGGGAGATCGATTCCCGTCTGCTGCCCGAAGCCTACCAGATCGCCGTAGAAGGCCAGGTTGTTGATCCCGACCTTCGAACCCAGCGTGTAGAAGTAGACGTCGCACGAGTGGACGATCCCGGAATGCATGGAGAGCGTGCCATGGCCCCGCTTCTCCCAGCAGCGCTGGTACTTGCCGTAAAGCGCCACGCCGCCGGAGCAGTGCGTGCTCCATTTTTCGTCGACCGTGCCCGTCTCCAGACCGGCCAACGCGACAATCGGTTTGAACGTCGAGCCGGGCGCCTGTTGGGCCTGAATCGCGCGGTTCATTAAAGGATGATCGGGATTGTCGGCAATCTCGCGCCAGTCTCTGGTCTTGATCCGGACGGTGAACTTGTTGGGGTCGAAGGTCGGCCGGCTGACCATCGCCAGCACTTCGCCGTTGCGCGGATCGAGCGCCACAATCGAGCCGCTCTTTTTCTCCATGGCGAGTTCCGCGACGGTCTGCAGATCGAGATCGATCGTCAGTTCCAGATCCTTGCCCGGCACGGCGGGCTTGGTCCCGATGGTCTGCCGCACCTGCCCGCGATTATCGACCACCACCTGACGCTGACCGTCGACGCCCATGAGCGAATCGTTGTACTGCTTCTCGATCCCGAATTTGCCGACCATCTCGCCCTGGTTGTACTTGCCGAATTCCGGCAGATCCAGTTCCTGTTCGCTGATTTCACCGGTGTACCCGATGACGTGCGCGAGCATGCCGTTTTGCGGGTAGAGCCTCCGCTGCGCCTGGATCAGGACCATCTCCGGGAAGAAATCCTGATGCGAGTTGACGAAGGCCAGATCGGCCGGCGACAACTCGTCCTTGATGACGATGGGCACGTACTTGGGCTGCTTGCTGACACGACGCATGCGGGTCAGCAGGTCGCCGTAATCCAGGTCCAACCCCTGCGCGATCGGCCGCAGATGTTCTTCCTTGGCCGACTCCCGCGCCAGGATCAACTGGAACGAGGAGTGGTTATCGACGATGATGCGCCCGTCGCGATCGAGCAGCCGGCCGCGCGGCCCGGGGATCGGCACGGACTTGATGCTGTTCTGCTGCGCACGCTCTCCGTAGAACTGCGGATTCTGCACCTGCAGGCGCCAGAAGCCGGAGATCAGGAAGAGAAAAATGATGACGGTCGCGTACTGAAATACCGCGATTTTCCCGGCTGCAAAACGTGTATCGTCGCGCAGCGGAGGTTTCTCGGAGATCCGTTGTTCGAGATTTGGATCGGTTGGAGGAAGGATCACAAACTAAGGAGCGTCGGGCTCTTCCTTCATTCTAGCCGATATGGCATCGAAACTTACCTGCGATCCCAATTCAAACGCATCCGGTCTCGGCCATCGCCCGCGTCGAGCGTGACAGAATTCACCTGCCGCCGGTCGTCCACCGAGACCCACATGGGGCCGCGCAGCCGCCGGTCTTCGCTCATCACGTCGGCCTTCCAGCGGCCGTTCTCCTGGGCGAGCACCTGGCCGGTGAAGGTCAGCGGACGTCCACGATCGACGCGGAACCAGGCGACGATTTTGCCGCCACGATCGATCTCGATATTGACCTCGCCGAGGCGCAGATCGCCAACGCCGCTGATCGATGCGTTGCCGCGCCCGTTGCCGCGGAAGCTGACGGTGTTGTTCCAACTGAAGCCTGAACCGCCGGCGCGGGGCCGCTCGAACTCGTCCTCGCGGCGCAATGGAGCGGACGGCCGGTGCTCGCCGCCGGTCATGGTCCACGAGAGGCGGAAGTGATAGCGGCCTTCCCCGCCGCCGCCATCGCGAATGGCGACGATCGCCGCCCCATCGTTGCGGCGCGAAGGCTCGGCGAGCAGGCGAATGTCGCCGCGGCTGTCCTTGACTTCGAAGTTAAAGCCCTGCGGATCGCGCGGCATGGGCGCGTTGCATTCGCTGCCGTCATTGCGCGCGTCGCGGCCGGCCAGGGTGCGGATGGAAACGAAGTCTCCGCGCACGGCGACTTCCACCTGATTGTCCACCTGTAGGCGGATATCGCACTGACCCTTGCCGAAGGGCACGTCATCGCGGGTCATGCGGGCAGCTCGAAAGCGCGTGTCGGCGATCGCAGGAAGAGCGGCGCAGAACATCAGGAGCGCCGCTCCGTGTCGGGAAATTCTCATGGTCTTCAGCATACCGCTGCAATGGATGTGGCAACACACTCGCAGGTTCCCATTCCAGAATTAAAGTTTTTTCGGAATTCTGGGGTTCGTTTGTTTTGGGGTGGCGTTTGCTTTCAATCACATCTGGAGTTCCTTTGGTAATACGGTAGTTTCGGGCCGCCTTGGAAAGCGGGCGCATCGAAAGAACTCTACCTGCCGCGATGGTATCCCATGAAAAGGCGCAATTCGGGGAGGTTGGAGGCTAAGTAGTTGAATCGGATCGAAATATGTTTTTCATGTTGGCGTGAACGGCTGTCCAGGGCTCGCGTTGGACGTCTACAAGCAGACCGGCCCACGCCGAAGTGCAGACGCCGCTCCGAAATCGAAGGGCCGGCAATCGCTCCCAGCCGCTGATAACAGCGGATGACAAGCGAGATCTACCCGACGGGTCGGCGGCACGGAGAGTGCACTCTCGCCATCGAGGCCAAGACGATTAGCGGATTCAGGACGGCGAGAGTTGCGTTAATACTTACCGGGCCAGGCACGATCCAAGAATAGGTTTCGGACAGGTACTGAACACACGCGCGGGCAACGTGAGCGCGGAGAGCATTACGGGAAAACCCGGACGCGTGCGCATTTATGCCGACCGGAAATTGTCGCCGCCGGTCTCCGGCGCGCCGAGAGCCGCTTACCGCGGTCAAGGCGAACTTCGCGGGTAATGGGTTGGATGCACGCCTGATTCCCGATCCGCGGCTGGGGCTGTTTGACTTGTCGACAAAGACGAAAAAAAGGCGCGGCGGTGCGTCCAAGGCACTGATCAGACTCACCTTGGACGGCAATTGCGTGACCAATATGAACAAGCGCATTCGCGGCGTCGCGCAGGCCCCGGATGGGGCGGTGCTGTTACTCGTCGATGGCGACGACGGTGAGTTGCTTCGACTTACGCCTCGGACCCGTCACGACATGTCATAAGTGACGGCTGGGCGCGGGGATGACCACCGCTCCCTTACGGTCGCGGCTCGGATTTTCGCAGGTCGACGATGGCGCCGACTG
>JAOAPT010000744.1 GCA_025463045.1 Candidatus Solibacter sp. | reverse complement strand
CCACGCACCTCGTACCCGACCTGCGCTACACCATCGATCGCGCCGCTTTCTTTTTCTGCCGCGACACCATCTCGCGCGACTACCTGAAGGCGCAGGGAGTGAGGACGCCGGTCCTCGAGTTCGGTCCCGATGCGCAGCCCGGCACGAAGCTCCGCGACAATCCGAAGGGTCTCGCCTTTCTCAACGCCAGCGGACTCGTCGAAGGCAAACTCCTCTGCGTCATTCCGCGCCTGCGCTATACGCCGTACAACAAGGACGAGGTCAAGGACGCGATTCGCGCACGCACCGCCCACGGCGATCACGCCAAGCTTCGCGAGATGATCGTCGCCTATGTGAAAAACACCGGCAATCGCGTCTTGGCCTGTCCCGAGATGACCTATCAGGTGGCGCTCGCCAAGGAAATGCTCGTCGATCCGCTATCCGCCGACGTGAAGAAGAACGTAGTGTGGCGCGACAGCTTCTGGTCGTCAGCGCGGAATGCCACTCGCCGTTGATCGCACTCCGCAATGGCACGCCGACGTTCTACGTGCGCCAGCCGACCGACACTTGCAGGGGGCAGATGTATCGCGATTTCGCCGCGGACGATTGGTTCTTCGAAATCGACGAGACGTCCGGCGATCAGCTCTGGTCGCGTCTGCAAACAATCGTTCGCGATCCCTCGAAGGCGAAGGCCAAAGTGAAGTCGATCATGGCCGGCATTGAGACGCGCCAGAAGCGCATGGTCGACGCGGTTCGCGCTAGTTGCCGGTCGGCGCTTTGAGTACGTGATCCACCACCAGAATATCGATAGGTGCGCGGGCTGGTTTGAGCGCGAGCCCGAGTTGCTCGCGAAGTCCGCGGATCAGTGCGCTCTCTTCATCCACCGCGCCGCGCGCGTCTTTGATCGGCTTGCCGGTCTCCGCGTCGAGAATGTAGCGGGCCAGATCGAGCTGGAAATCGAAGCTCCCGGCGAGCCCCGTTCTGTCCACCACGGGCCACGAAGTGTGCGGCGGTCCCAGGTGCACGGTGAATTGCGCCATGGAAGAACCGCGGAACGAATCGACGTGATCGTCCATCCACCGTACCTTGGGCTCGTCGCGGCCGGTCGCCGCGTGCAACGCCGGCGACTTTCGGAAGACAACCAGTTCGTACACCCGCAGCTCTCTCTGCTCGTGATGAAGCGCAAGCTGAAATGTCTCGGTGAGCGGAGTCCGCAACATCAACTTGAGCCGCGCCTCAGAGACAGGTTCGCCGGTCTTCGCGATCACATTGAATTGCGATTCGCCGGGAGGATTGAACCAGTCCGGCCCGATCAGCTCATACGCGCGCTCCACCGGGATATCGTAGCCAGCCGCACGATGTAGCCCAGACTCACGTGCAACATCGTGATGCCCGTCGGCGTTGCCGTATGCCGCATGCCGTTGAACGTTCGCCCGTCGAACGGGATCGCCTTCACGGAGGCAACGTCGAACGCCGGCGATTGCGCGCGCACCACTCCCGCCGCGCAGAGCAACAGAATCCACCTTCGCAATCCCACGTTGGTTACGACGGGACGCCGGTTGAAAACGTGGATACCGATTACCGCTTGTGCGCGCTAAACGTTCTCGCCGCCGGATCGTAGGTGAACGTATACAAAACGCGCGTCGCGTTCAAGATCATGACGCGCTTCGAGGCCGCCTCAATCTCATGGGCGGTGACATCGTCCAGGCTGGTAAAGTGCCCTGCGACATCGTCGGGCATCTCGCGGATCACATCCGGGAGCGCTGTTTCGCAATCCAGTTCGGCGTCCTGAGAAATCGGCTTCAGGGCGTTATTCAAATACACGGAGATAGTCTGAGGCGCCAGCATAGTGCCTCCTTCGGGATGTACTGTAGCACCTATTCGTCGCGAAGTGCGATCAGCGGATCGACGCGCGTAGCCCTCCATGCGGGCACGTAGCTGGCGAGCAGCGCGATTCCGGCAAGAAAGATCGCGACCCCGCCGAAGGTGACGGCATCCGTCGCGCTGACGCCGAACAGCAGGCTCGCCATGACGCGCGTCAACGCCAGCGCGCCGATCAAGCCCGCGCCGACCCCAGCCACCGCCATCGCCATTCCCTGCCGCACCACCATGCGCAAAATGCTCGACCGCGGCGCACCGAGCGCGATCCGAAGTCCGATATCGTGCGTCCCCTGCGTCACCAGATACGACATCACGCCGTACACGCCGACGCCACCGAGCAGCATCGCGAACGCGGCGAACGCGGCCAGCATCGTCATCGCGAAGCGCTGCCGCGCGAGCGAATCGTGGATGCGGTCCGGCATTGTGCGCACGTCGAACAGCGGCACGTCCGGATCGATCGCGTGGACTTCGCGCGTCAGCGCGCTCGAAATCGCCGCCGGGTCGCCCGACGCGCGCGCCACCAGGTACATGCCGTTGTACTGCTGCTGCGCGTGCGGTGCGTAGACTACCATTCGCAGATCCTGATCCAGCCCGTATTGCTTCACTGTCCCGACCACGCCGACGATGGTGCTCCACTTCGCCCGCGACCCGCCGCGGATGCGCTTGCCCACCGCGCTCTCGTGCGGCCAGAAGCGCTGCGCCATCTTGTCGTCGATGATCGCCGCGGGTGGCGCATCAGCCGTATCCTGATCGCTGAAGAATCGCCCTTTCAGCAGCGGGATTTCCATCGCGCGGAAATAATCCGGCGTGGCCGCGCGGCGGTCCACCTGCAGCTCCGGCTCGTTCGGCGGCGGCACGTAGCCTTCGATCTGTATGCCACCCCAACCCACCGACGATGTGAACGGGAGCGATGACACCGCACCCGCGGATTTCACGCCGGGAATCCGCCCGGCGCGCGCCATCAGTTCCTGGAAAACTCGTCCGACGTATTTATCGTCACGGTACTTCGGGCCGGCGAAGGAGACGCGCGCGGAAAGAACGTGATCCGGATTGAATCCCGGCGGGACGTTCTGCAGCCGCAGGAAACTGCGCACCAGCAGGCCCGCGCCGATCAGCAGCATCAGCGAAAGCGCGAGCTCGGAAATCACCAGCACGCTGCGCAACCGATGACGCGCGAACGCGAAGCCTCCGCTACCCTGCGACGACCGGCCGCCCGCCTTCAGCGCGGAGTTCAAATCCACGCCGACGGCGCGCAGCGCCGGCGCCAGTCCGAACACCAGCCCGGTGTGACTCGAAATTGCGAACGTGAACGCGAGTACTCCGCCATCGAGCGTGATCGCTTCCAGGCGCGGTATGTTGCCCGGATTGATCGTGCGCACAATGTACAAACTCCACATCGCGATTGCGACCCCACCGACTCCGCCGAGCAAGCCGAGCAGCACGCTCTCGGTGAGCAGTTGGCGCACCAGCCGTCCGCCTCCCGCGCCGAGCGCCGTGCGGATCGCGATCTCCTTCTGCCGCCCCGTGGCGCGCGAAATTAGCAGGTTCGCGATATTCGCGCACGCGATCAGCAGCACCAGCGCCACCGAACCCAGCAGCACCAGCAGGGCGCGCTTCACGTTCCCCGCCACCTGCTCCTGCAGCGGGACTACGCTGATGGTGAACGTCGGGTCGCGCTTGTCCTGCTCGCGAATGCGTGCGGCGATCAGGTCGATATCCGCCTGCGCCTGCCGCGCCGAAACGCCGGGCTTCAGCCGCGCCATGATGTTGAAGTTTTCGCTTCCGCGATCCTGCTGCGCATTGGTGGGCAGCGCCAGCGACAGCAATAGTTCCGCCCTCTCGATGCCGGCGACCGTCGGCATGATTTCGTGATTCAGCAGAAACTCCGGCCGCAGCACGCCGGCCACCGTGAACTGATTCCCGTTGAGATTCACACTGCGTCCCACGATCTGCGGATCGCCCCCGAACACGCGCCGCCACAGGCCATGCGTGAGGAGAGCCACCGGCTGCTTGCCCGCCAGATCGTCCTCCGGCACGAACACGCGCCCCAAGTACGGACGCGCGCCCAGCATGTGCGGCAGGCTCGAAGAAGTCCGGATCGTCTCGATGCGCTGCGGCTGCGCCATGCCCATCAGGTTCATGCTGCCGCCGATCGCGAGCGCCATTTCATCGAAGGAATGGTTCTGCTGCCGCACGTCGAAGAACTGTCCGGGCGATGGCCAATCCTGCGGGATGCCGATGCCCGGCGAGCGCAGCCACAGCAGCGCCAGCCGGTCCGGCTCGGGATACGGCAGCGGCTTGAGCAGCAGCGCATCGGCGACGCTGAACACCGCGGTGTTGGCGCCGATGCCGATCGCGAGCGAAAGCACGATGACGAGCGTCAGCCCCGGACTCTTGCCGAGCATTCGCAGCGCGTAGCGCAGATCCTGAATCAGTAGACGCACCGGTACCTCCGAGTTTTCACTTCATTCTATTGGACTCCTGATATCCTCGCCAGATAGGAGCGAATAGGTGGGAATGAGCGCCCTGATACAACTGTTACGCGCGGGTACTCTGCTGGAAATACGCGCCGCCGTGAAGGCGGATCCGCAGGCGGCGCGGCATCCGCGCGCCGTGGTCGCAGCGGGGCAACGCGCCTTGCAACCCGCGCTCGCCGTCCTGCTCGATGCCGGCGCGGATCTCAACGCGGTGTGGCGCAATTACCGCCTCGTGTACGCGCTGCTTGAGGAAGATCGGCATGCCGGCGTCCGCAAGCCTTCGCCGGAACGGCTGGCTTGTCTGGAGTGGATGCTCGCTCATGGCGCCGATCCCGAACAGTTGGGCGCATGGCCCTCCGCGCGCGCGATCATCGTCGCGGCCTTCATCGGTTCGCCGGAGTATGTCGCGGTGCTCCGCAAAGGCGGCGCGAAGATCGATGGGTTCGTCGGCGCCGCGCTCGGCGACCTGAAGCGCGTCGAGACAGCGCTCGCCGCGGACCCCGAATTCGTCCGCGCGCGCGATCACGGCGGACTGACCACGCTCCAATGTGCCGCTGGCTCGCGC
>JAOAPT010000789.1 GCA_025463045.1 Candidatus Solibacter sp. | reverse complement strand
TCGGATACCGAGACTTCGAAACTGAGCCCCGCCTGCGGCGGACTGGCGAGCGCGGCCACCCCGAAAAGCCAAACCGCTGCGAGGACAATCCCCCTCGTGTGGTTCACCCGTTTATTTCCCTATCTATAGATTATGTATCATCCAGCCCCCTGCCACACAGGATCCCCAATGCCATGCGAAGTTCCTGAATCCGAGCCGCGACGGTTACGGAGCGGTGGTCACTTGAGCAGAGCCGCACGCCCCTCCTCACAGCCGACCCCGCCGCCGCCCCATGTTATCGTGAAGGATAGTGTCATCGCCGCTCAACTTCCATTTGGAGCAATATGACGGGCCTCTCGACCTGCTGCTCGATCTGATTCGCAAACAACAGATCGACATCAAGGACATCCCGATTGCCACCATTACCTCCCAATACCTGGAGTACATGGATAAAGCGCGCGAAATGGACATCGATCTGGGAGCCGAATTCGTCTATATGGCGGCCACCCTGATCCACATCAAGTCCAAGATGCTCCTGCCCCGCGATCCGGCGCTCACCCCCGAGGGCGAAGCTCAGGAAGATCCCCGGCAGGAACTGGTCGACCGCCTCCTCGAACACGAGCGCTTCAAGAACGCCGCGGAAATGCTGCAGCAGAAGCGCATGATCGAAGAGAACGTCTGGAGCAATCCGCAAATCAAGGCCTTCATCTCCGAAGACGACGATCCCGGCCTCGCGATCACCCTCTTCGACCTCGTCAAAGC
Source organism: Candidatus Solibacter sp. (assembly GCA_025463045.1). Lineage (GTDB taxonomy): Bacteria > Acidobacteriota > Terriglobia > Bryobacterales > Bryobacteraceae > Solibacter. The sequence goes on along the minus strand of JAOAPT010000789.1, from coordinate 7,082 downwards.
CTTCGGCGAAATGCTCGAGCGGGTAAAGAATCGCCCCATCTACGAAGTAGAATCCGCCGACGTCACCGTGAGCGATATGATCCGCTACCTGCGCGATCAATTCCGCGAAATCGGCGAAGACCAGCCGGTCTTCATCATGCGCGTCTTCGAACTGCAGCGCACCCGCCGCGCCATGATCGCGCTCTTCCTGGCCGTGCTCGAAATGGTGCGCATGCAGGCCGTCATCGTCACCCAGAAGGATTTATTCGGCGAAATCGCCTTGAAGCGCCACGGCAGTTTCGACCAGGTCTTCGCGACCGACCAGCCGATGTCCGCCATCGAAAAAGACTACATCTGATCACGCAATGGAAGATATCGAATTGACCCCGGAGGGCGTAAGCCCGGAACCTGAACCGGCACAACCGGCAGGAGAAACAGCACCCGAAGCAGCGGAGCAAGCGGCCGCCGAAGTCGCGCCCGAAGTCGCGCCCGAGGCCGACTCTCCAGCCGAATCTCCCGCAGCGGAAGAAACCGCGGCCGAAGCCGCCGTCGCCGGGGAAGCGCCCGATGCCGGCGCCGAAGCCCCCATCTCGGTCGAAGAGCTCATGGGTTCGCGCGATGCCGCGCTCGACGACGCGCCCGCCCTCGTCTCCCAGGAAGACGCGCAGCTCCGCGCCGTACTCGAAGCCATCATCTACGTTGCCGACGAACCCCTCACGCTCGCGCAGATCGCCGCCTCGCTCCAGCAGCCCACCGAGCGCATCAAAGATCTCCTCGATCAACTCATCGCCGAATTCGATCAGCCCGGCCACGGGATCGCCATCCGCGAAGTCGCCGGCGGCTACAAAATGGCCACCAAGCCAGAGCATCACGAAGGCGTCCGCAATTTCGTCAAGAGCCTGAAGCCGCCCCTCAAACTCTCCCTTCCCGCGCTCGAAACCCTCGCCGTGATCGCCTACAAGCAGCCCGCCACCGGCCCCGAAATCATGGAAATTCGCGGCGTGCAGGGCGGCGGCGTCTTCAAGACCCTGCTCGATCGCAAACTGATCGCCGTCGCCGGACGCAAGAACGTCATCGGCAAGCCGATCCTCTACAAGACCACCAAGGAATTCCTCATCCAGTTCGGCCTGAAGGACCTCAGCGAACTGCCCTCCCTCAAGGAATTCGAGGAGATCCGCCGCATGGCCTTCTCCGATATCGAACCGCCCGCCGGCGAGACCGTACCCGATTCCGACGTGAAGGCCACCACCGAAGAAGCCGTCGCCGAACTCGAAGCCGCCGAAAGCGAACCGGTCATCGAACCCACCGCCGTGCCTCCCCAGGAAACTCCCGAACCTTCCACCGAACCCGTCCCCCAAAGCGAGGAAAACTAGTGCCCGAAGAGCGTCTCCAGAAGATCCTCTCCCAAGCCGGCGTCTCCTCCAGGCGCCAGGCCGAGAAGATCATGCTCGAAGGCCGCGTCACCGTCAACGGCGCCGTCATCACCGAGCTCGGCAGCAAGGCCGATCTCGAACGCGACCACATCAAAGTCGATGGCCGCCTCCTCAAAGCTCCCAAACATCAGATCTACATCGCGCTCAACAAACCGCACAGCACCGTGACCACGGTCCACGACCCAGAAGGTCGCGCCACCGTGATGGACCTGCTCCATCGCGTGAAGGAACGCGTCTACCCCGTCGGCCGGCTCGACTATCACAGCGAGGGCCTCCTCCTCCTCACCAACGACGGCGATCTCGCCAACTCCATCATGTCCGCCGCCACTCACCTCGAGAAGACGTACGTCGTCAAGGTGACCGGCGCGCTCAGCACCGAGCAGGAGGAGAAATTCCGCACCGGCGTGCCGCTCAACGGCCGCCGCACCCTGCCCGCCGGCCTGAAACTTCTCAGCCGCGCCGAGAATCCCTGGTACGAGGTCAAGCTCACCGAAGGCCGCAACAATCAGATCCGCATGATGTTCAAGCACTTCGGCAAGCTGGTGGAAAAGTTGAAGCGTGTGCGCATCGGCCCCATCGAATTAGGTAGCCTGAAGACCGGCGAATTTCGCTATCTCGACGAGGAAGATGTGGCCAAGCTCCGCCGCGCCATTCAACGCTCCAGCAAAAAGAAGACCGTATGAACCAGCTTTCGGACATCTTCCAGCAGTGCCACACGATCGCCGTCGTCGGCCTCTCCGGCAAACGTTTTCGCCCCAGCTACGGCGTCGCCGAGTATATGCAGCGCGCCGGCTATCGCATCATCCCCGTCAACCCGCAGGAAAGTGAAGTCCTCGGCGAGCGCTCCTACCCCGACCTTGAGTCCATCCCCGACGCCGTCGATATCGTCGACATCTTTCGCCGCTCCGAGTACGTCCCCGAGATCGTCGACGCCGCGATTCGCAAAGGCGCCAAAGTGATCTGGATGCAGGAAGGCGTCATCCACGACGACGCCGCCCACCGCGCCATGGCCGCGGGACTGACCGTCGTGATGGACCGCTGTATTCTCAAAGATCACCGCCGCCTCGTCGCCAAATAACGGAAACCTTATGCGCGCAACTGGAAGCTTCGAAGTAAAGCTCGCCCCACAGAACGACTCGTCTCCCGACCCGAACATGGCGCGCCTGTCGATCGATAAGCAGTTTCAAGGCGACCTCAACGCCACCAGCAAAGGCCAGATGCTTTCCGCCGGCACCGAGGTCCGCGGCTCCGCGGGCTACGTGGCCATTGAGAAAGTCACCGGTCAGCTCAACGGCCGCACTGGGACCTTCATCCTTCAACACAGCGCCACGATGACCCGCGGAACGCCCCACCTCAGCATCACCGTCGTGCCCGACTCCGGCACCGGAGATCTCGCGGGCGTCAGCGGCAGCATGAGAATCAACATCGCCGACGGCAAGCACACTTACGAATTCGACTACTCCCTCTCCCGATGATCCCTATTTCCTGATCAACGTACTCCCGGCGCAAACATCCCCCTCGACTCCTCCTTCGATCCACAGTTGTCGAAGCTGCTTCGTGCGTTCCGCCGTCATCTGTTCGAGTTCGCCGCAGTCACACATCGAGATCGCGCTCCCGTAGGCGAGTCGCGGGTTGGGATCCGGGAAAATCGCCTTCATGTGCGCATCGCGAAACGCAATCCACGCCCGCTGCGCCCCGCGGAACCCAGCCACGAACGCCGCATCTTTCGCCCGTGCGGCAAGGATATGTTGGTACACCCGGTTCAGTTCCGCGTCGGCATTCTTTAACTCGCCACACGCCTTGTCCGTCATTTGGGCCTGTGTCTGGCTCCGCGCCGGCCACTCTCTTCCAATCAAAGTACGGCAGCGACAAGTGAAAGTCCGGCTTTGGTTCGCACGCACATATTCATAGCATGGAAGGTCGCTGACTCTGTCTCTGCACACCCGCCCACTGAAAGCTCCCTACCAGCGAAATCCCCCGCCCACGAACGGACCTCGCAAATGGAGATGCGCGAAGTCGGGCGAATTAGCCACCCGCAGATTGAACGTCCGATACCCCGCCGTGAACTGGACGAAACGCAACGGCCGGAAACGGACACCCGCTTCGCTCCGGATGAAATGCCCATAGTCCCCGGCCGACATCCCCGACGCCTCGCCATACACATCGATCCGCCGGTGCGGCGAGATCTCGAGCGACGGGCCAACCGTCGGCAGCCCCACCGAAAGATCTTCCTTCGACTCCACGTTCACAGCCGGCGCTCGCAGCGATCCGCTCAACAGAAAGCCGTGCGCCTCCACCATCGGTCCCAGCTTGACCCTCCCGCCCAACAGGTGGAATTGATACGTCCACCCGAGTTGCAAATGTTTCGCCTCCAGATCGGAAATCACCTGCGTCCCGAACGAGTAGGTGCGGCCATTGAAAACCAACGTGCGCGAGACCACGCGGTCGCCGGAAAAATCGATCGGTGTGTAATCGAAACTCAGCCGGCTGTGTCCCCACCGCACCGCCGCGCGTCCCTCGGGAAAATCGGAATCCGTGAAGCCCAGATCGTTCTTCACATCGATATCGGTGCCAAGCCCCTGCTTTTCCACGCGGATCTTCGAGTTCACCTGCGAGAACCAGTAGCGGCCTTCGAGTTCAACGTGCGGTTGGGCAGACAGAGCGCCTGCCGCGATCAATCCAAGAAATGTACGAAACATGCACCAGCGAGACATGCAGCCCGACCCCGCACGTCCCGTGCCAACGGGTGCTCACTGCACGGTCAGCGTCGTCGCGCGCGACGTCGTGATCGGAAATGTCGCCTCCGTCTGTCCCTGCGGTACCGTCACGAACGCGAATGCCGACGCGTTGACAGCGTCACCACCAGCGCCGTGGCCGCCGGCGACGTCAACGTGACCGTCCCCTGCGCGTTATTCCCGCCATCACTGCACGGTCAGCGTCGTCGATCTGCTCACGCCCGGCAGCGATGCCGTGATCGTCACACTCGTCGCCACCGGCACGAGTGACGTCGTGATCGGAAATGTCGCCTCCGTCTGTCCTTGCGGTACCGTCACGCTAGCCGGCACGAACGCGAATGCCGACGCGCTGAACAGCGTCACCACCAGCGGCGTGGTTGCCGGCGACGTCAACGTGACCGTCCCCTGCGCGTTGTTCCCGCCCATCACCGGATTGGGGCTCACGGTCACTTTGCTGAGCGTCGCCGCCACCTGTGGCGTGACCGTCAACGCCACCGTCTGCTTCGCGCCGCCGTAAGTCGCCGTCAAGGTCGCGATGCGCGCCGTCGTGATCGGCGACGTCGTCGTGACCGTGAACGTCTGCGCGGTCTGTCCCGCGGGCACCGTGACCGATAACGGCACCTTCACCGCCCCATCGCTCGATTGCATCGTGATCACCGCGCCCGCCGCCGGAGCCTGCTCGCCGAGAGTCACCGTCGCTGTCACGCTGAGGCCCGCCACGATCGAGCTCTGGTCGAGCGTCAGTTGCAGCGGCGGCAGCACCGTCACTTTCGCGGTGGTCGTGCTGCGGTTATAACTCGCGGTCACCGTCGCCGCTTGCAGCGTCGTCACCGGCAAGCTCGCGATCGTGAAATCCATCGAACTCTGGCCGAACGGCACCGTGACGATCGCCGGCGGACGCACCGCGTCGTTGTCGCTCGTCACTGCTACAGCGGCTCCAGCCGCCGGGGCCGTGCCGCTCAACAACACCGTGCCCGTGAAATTCCGCCCGCCGAGCAGCGACGATGGCGAAATCGTTAACCGGGATAGCTGTACCGTATTTTGCGGATCGATCTCGAGCAGCGTGCTCTGTGTCACCAGCCCCACCTGCGCCTGAATCGTTGCGACCACCACCGCCGGCACCACCAGCGTGGTGACGCTCGTCTGCGCGGACGCCCTGCCCTCGGAAATAGTCAACTGCGCCGGAACCACTGCCGCCGGGTTCGTACTGCGCAGCATCACCATCACTCCGCCGCTGCGCGCCACGCCGTTCAGCCCCACCGTCAGCAGCGCGGTATCGCCCGCATTCAAGAATGTCGGAGTAATCGAAATCGTCGCCAGTTGCAGCGCGCTCGCCGCCATCAAATTCACCTGGATCGTCACCTGGTTCGCGGCCTGACCATCCACGCCCAGCGAGAGCGTCACCGTTCCGGCGCCATCCAGATCGGGAGGCAGCAGCACATTTACCTGATCGAGCCCGATGAATCCCGGAGCCGCACCCGCGAACTCCACCGTGAGGTTGAAGCGATCCCCCGCCGGATCCTGCGCCATCGCAGTCACGTTCGTCCCATGGCGAAACCCCGTGCCGTAAATCGCCAGACGCGTGCGCGTATCCGCGCCGTTTTCCGCGGTCTGCACGACGAACGGCGCTCTCTGAAACGTCACCGCATTGAGAATCGCGCCCGCGCCCCTGCCGCTCGCGTCGGTCGTAAAAATACCCGGCGCCGAGGCTGCGATCAACGCCGTCGCCGTCTTCGACGTGCCCCCGGCAGTCGACTTCACCACCACGTCCACCGTGCCCGGATCGATCCCGCCGGGCACCACCAGGTTGATCTGCGACGCCGACACGTAAAACAACTGCGCCGCCACGCCCGCGATCTCCACCCGCGTCGCCGCCAGTTCCGTCGGCAACTGTCCGTTCGCATCCAACACCGCGGTTGCCGTCGTCTGTGCCAATCCCGATCCGAAAATCGTCACCAGCGAATCCGGCGCTACCGCGCTTCCATAACTGGCCGCGTTCACCATCACAAATGCCGTCGATTGCCCATCTAAAATCGACGCCGTCAAAAATAATGCCAGGCCCAAAAACTTCCGCATGTCTACACAACGCGCGGAACGCGTAAAAGGACGATCTACAATTGAGTGGAGGAGCGAGGCTTGGAGAATAAGGAAATCGCGCGTGTGCTCTGGGAGACCGCCGATCTGATGGAGATTGCCGGCGAAGATTCGTTTCGCATTCGCAGCTATCGCAACGGTGCCACTGCCGTTGAGGGATTCCCCGAGCGCATTCACGACATCCTGGGCGACACCACGCGCAAAATCACCGACATCCCCGGAATCGGAAAGGGGCTGGCGCACGTCCTCGTCGAGATCACCAACTCCGGAACCTGCGAACGCCGCGAGCTTCTGCTCCAGAAATTTCCGGCGTGCGCGCTCGAGTTCCTCAAGATCCAGGGCCTCGGCCCTAAGAGCATCGCGCTCATCTTCGAACACTTTCACATCGGCACGATCGACGAACTCGAGCGCCTCTGTCAGGAACAGAAACTGCGCGACCTTCCCCGCATGGGCGCCAAGCTTGAGGAAAAGGTGCTCCGCTCGATCGCGCAATATCGCCAGCGCACCGGCCGTTACCTGTTGAGCTACGCGGAGACCATGGCCGCCGAGCTCAGCGAGTTGCTCTGCGCCACACCCGGCGTCGATCGCGTGACCCCCGCCGGCAGCCTGCGCCGCGGCCGCGAAACCGTGGGCGATCTCGACCTGCTCGTCACCGGCCCCGCGCCCATCCCCGCGCTCGATCGCTTTCTCGCCTACCCGCGCGTCGAAGGAGTACTCGCGCGCGGCGAGAACAAGGCCAGCGCCACGGTCGGCCGCGAAGGCCTGCAGGTGGACGTGCGCGCCCTGCCCCCCGATACTTTCGGCGCCGCCATGCAATACTTCACCGGCAGCAAAGATCACA
>JAOAPT010000788.1 GCA_025463045.1 Candidatus Solibacter sp. | reverse complement strand
GATCAAGAAACTGAAGGGCCAGCCGGTGGTAAGGATCAACGATCTCGAGCCGAAACTGATCGAATTGCAGAACCTGGACGAGCCCGAGATCCAGGCGTATTTGCATCCAGATATCAAGAAATACCTCTAAAATAGTGCGTTACTGAGGAGGTTTGCGATTTTCGAAAAGATCGTGCTGCCCCCCCGGATCCAACACCTTCTGGTCGAACCGCAACACGCTGCCGACAGCGCAGCCATGCCCCGACTGTCCTGGTCTCGATGGACCGCACGTCGCTGTGGACGGCACCACGTTGGCCTTGGGCAATGAAACCAACACGCCGCAGAGCCGCATTCTCCGCCGCAATATCTTTGATGACAACATGACTGTCCAAAAGGGCGCTCATCATATGAAACCGGCGGCGAGTGGGAACATGATCATGGCACCGTTACATACAAGGGGCGTGATGGACATTAATAAGATGCTGTCGGAACTGCGCTCCGACCGGCCAAGCGATCCTCGCGCTTGAAGGACTCGCAAGCGGCGCTCGAAGAGGCCCTGGCCGACCGCAAAAATGGATGACGAGCGTCGCCAACAGCAACGAAACGTCAGCCAAGAAACCTCGGAAGTTCAGCGCGGTAGCCCGGCGCAGGATGGCGGAGGGGCCGCGCAGCAGCCGCCAGGACCAAAAAGGACCAGCCCGGCTAAGCAACGTGGGGTGGGCAATCTTGCCCGCCGCCGCCTTTCCAGGCAGCCCTTCGCGTTGGTTGATCGCCTCCTAACGCCGGCTGAAAGCCGGCGGCGGCCGCGATTGGCCCCCACTAGCTCGGCTAAGCTAGCCTCTACTTTCCGGCATGGACGGCGCGTATGGTCCCCAGAAGTTCCTTACCCAAATAAGTCTTGAGCAAGTAAGCCCGAGCACCCCCGTTCATAGCGTTTTTGACCTCACTGTCGTAAGTGGTCAATATGATGATTCGCGCGTCGGGAAATTCATTGCGAATCGCTGCCATAGCATCCAGGCCGTTCATTCCGGGCATTTGCAAGTCCATCAGGGTGATGTCCGGCTGGTGCGTACGGAACTGCTGAATCGCTTCTCGACCACTGGCAGCTTCCGCTACCACTTTCATGTCTGGCTCGCTACCCAGGAGCGCGGACAGCGCCTCCAGGAACATCGGATGGTCGTCGACCGCGAGAATCCGAATCATGTTGGTGTCAGCACTCATGTCCACCTCGGGTTCCCTTTCCGGAAAACATCGACATCGACCGTCGCGGAGTGGGTTGTTTGGAATAAGCCCTAGAGGCAGGAATGGTCAACTCAACCTCCGTACCGGAATCGGGCTTACTCCAGAGAGTCAGCTTGCCTTCCACAACCTTCGCGCGCTCCCGCATGCCTTGCAAGCCGTGGTGCCCTTCGCGATACCCTTCATCAAGAATCTTCGGCTCAAAGCCCTTTCCATTGTCGCGGACCAGCAATCGAAAATGCCGGTCGCCATACTGGATCGACACTTCGATCCGCTGCGCCTGCGCATGACGGCCGGCATTGCGTACTGCTTCGCCCGCAATACGGTAGACTTCATCGCGAACCATCGGAATTAGTTCCCGAGAGGCGCCCTCCACAAGCACTCGAAACTCGGGAGAGTTGCCGCCGTGATTATAAGACATTTCGGAGGCGAGTTGTTCTCCGAGGGATTTAATCGCATGCTCCATTTCGTTGGTGAGCACGGTGGAGGAACGTAAACCCTGTACCGCGTCGCGGCCCTCTATCACCGCCTGACGGGCCCGCTCAACGAGGGTCTCCAACTCCTTCTTCGTTTCCGGTTGATCGGTGAGCCGATACGAAAACACGGACAACTTCATGAGCACCGCTTGAAAGCTCTGTAGCAGCGTATCGTGCAAGTCCCGTGCGATGCGTGTGCGCTCGTTGACGCGCTCTTCCATACGCAGGTGGAATTGCCAGGCGAGTTGCCGCAGCCGCAGCCGGTAGCTTACCCAGAGCAGCGCCAGGAAGCCAGCGGTGCACGACAAAACGAACCAGGTGGTTTGGTAGTAAGCGGGGGCGATCGTCAAATTAAAGGAAGCGCCGGACTCGTTCCACATTCCACTGTTATTGCAGGCGGCGACCCGGAACCGATACTCACGTGGAGGAAGGTTGCTATACAACGCCTCCCGCCGATTGCCCACTTCCACCCAATCCTGATCCCAGCCTTCAAGCTGGTAGCGAAACAGCACCTTTCCAGTTGCAACGAGGCTGAGCGCTGTATAGTCGATCTTGAGGTCGCGTACGCGCGGGGGCAGGTGTACCCTGCCATTTATTACCCCGGAGGGGATGTCATAAATCTTGTGGTCGGCCGTGATCTGCTCGATGTACACTGGCGGGAGACGGTCGTTGTAAGGAAGGCGGCGAGGATCGACGGTGCTGGCGCCATCTGAAGGCAAGAACCAGAGTCTTCCATCCGAGGACTTGGCGACGTGCGGGGTGTAGCCGAACGGATCTTCAATGGTCCTCACTCCGTCGGAATCATCGAAAACTGTGGCGTGGACCGCTGGCTTCGCGTTGGATTGTTTGTCGACGGCGGCGGTCCAAGCGTCCAACTCGGAGCGCGCGATGCGCACCAGGCCGCACGTCGTGTATAGCCAGAACGAATGGTCGTTGTCCTCCATCGCCCAATGAACCGAATCGCAGGGCAATCCGTTCTTGGTCGTAAGCGTGGCTACGCGGCCGTTCTTTAACCGGCTGAGTCCGCCCTGGGTGGCGGCCCAGAGCGATCCGTCGGGATCGAATCGAAGACCGTTCACGCGGCCCTCACCCAGCCCGTCCGCGGTTGAATAATTTGCGCGTACCTGGCCGTCAGCGAAATACACGATGCCACCTTCGTAGAACCCGACCCAAAGTCCGTGCTGCACAGGATCGACGGCCAGGGCCAACGCATAATCGTTGTGCCCAAGCTTGACCCAGGGCGTCTGTTGAACCCGGCCGTCTCGAAGCAAATGAATGAGCCCGCGATCCTTGTTGCCGACCCACAGTCCGGCATTGTCCTCGGTTATGGAGTACACTGGCTCGCCAGGCATGTTTCTGACAGCAACGAACCGGCCGTTCTCCAGGTAACCAAACTCCCGAAGTGTGGAGGCCCAGATGCGCCCGCGACTATCCTGAAACAGAGATCCCGCGTAATCTCCATTGAGCAGTCCGCTCACACCTTTGTTGGGGAAGACCGTAATTTGCCCATTATTCCACCGGTTCAAGCCGCGGCGAGTGCTGAGCCAAACGCTCCCGTCGCGGTCCGCGAGAACAGATAAGACGCTGGCATTCGATAAACCTTGGCTCAAAGAAAGCGTGGGGACGGCGAACTCGCGAAAACGGTCGAGGCCGCCATCGGTCGCTACCCAAATGGTGGACTCGCGATCGATGAAGAGAGCTTCGATCAAATCGCCGGAGAGGCCATCGGCCTGCGCAAAAACATCGGTCGTGTCCCGCTGGACATGAACAAGGCCCCTATCCAGAGTTCCGATCCAGAGATTCCCATCGCGGCCGCGGAGCATCCTTGTAACCGTGAACTGCGGCACGTTCTTGGGGAGCGGATATGACTCGATCTTACCTCCAGTGAGGCGGCTGATCCCATCGCGCGGGCCGAACAACAGCGCGCCGTCATCGCCTTCAGCCAGACCTTGGATTCCGTTCCCCGGCCCCTGCGCGGGATAGAATTGTCGTGGGCCGGGTTTCCATCGCCACAGCCCAACCCGCAGTGCCACCCAGAGATTGCTGTCGTGGTCTTCAAACAAGCCGCGAACGCCACTGTCAAGAGAGCCGTCCTGTCCAAAGCAGTGGACGCTGTCCTTGCGAATGGCGCAGAGCTTCCCGGGAGGTGGAAACGCCAACCCGCCGGCCCAGACCGTGCCTTCGTGATCCTCGATCATTTGGGCACGAATGCTCTGCCCCGCCAGCTCCGGGTACTGCGTGAGCTTTCCGTCCTTCAAACTAACAAGTCCTTTAGAGGTGCCAATCCAAAGGGTCCCGTCGTGCGTGGCGAGCAAGCTGAAAATGACGCTGGAGGGGAGCTGCTGACCCGGCGGCGGCGCCCAGACGACGCGGCTGACGCCATCGAAGCGCACCAAGCCGAATTCCGTACCCAGCCAGAGATATCCGTCGGGCGTCTGGGCAATGGAGAAGACGGTGCCTTTAACAAAGCCGTCGCGGACCTTCCACGACGTATGGGCGTACTGGCTGACGTCCAGCGCCCGATTCAATGCGAGCGCAGGGGGACAGCAGGCCAGCAGCATACTGAACATGACCGTGCATGTCGCGACTGGGCCTCGTCCTAGTCGTTGCGCCTCTGTCACTCGGCAAGGACTGCAAGTTCTCACGTAAGTTTCACAAGACGCAGACAAGAATCCTTTTGGAATCACGGAAGCCCGCCAACTAATGAATCTATCGCGCTCATATTGTACAGCCAAAAAGCGGGCGCGCATGCAAAACTTGGGGTTCACAACAGTCACCCGGCGCTCGCGCCAGTGCGGGTGCGTTCGCGGTTACCCTCGACGGGTAATATCGGTTGGGAACGGAGATCTGGAGCGATCGCGGATGCAGACCAGAAGGGGCGCCCCCGAGGAACACCCTACGGCGGAAACTGGCCGGGGTAAGCAGATTCGCCGCGTCCGTTTAGGCTGCGAGCCGGAACGCGACCGCGTCAGCAGATCACTCTGCAGCTTTAGCGTGGAACTGCGCGTTCGGAATCGCGGGTCAGTGGCTTTCTGAACGGATGCGCGGAGAACCGCGCATTTGAGAATTCACGTTCACTGACCACGTTCACTGACCCGATCAGCTAGACCGACTTGCCCGACGGCGTCATTTGTCTGCATACCACTGTTTGTTGCGGCACAGCCAGATGATGTGGCCCATCGGTCCCAGGTAGTAGAAATCGCCTTTGGCGTCACTTCGATCTGTTCGGTCTGCGGCAAGGGAGGCCCTGGCCGGCGATGAGGCGGCGGACATCGGATGCGGATGCACCTAGGGCGAAGCGGATGCCGATTTCGCGGCGCTGGAGCGTGACCACATAAGCCTATGCGGCCGCGACCGCCCGCCTGGTTTCCCGCGCTACCGCCAACGACACCGCCGGTTTCACCAAACAACTCGAAGAGGTGAACAAGGTCTGTACGAGCTGTCATACCCACTATAAGGAATCAGGCGCGAATCCACACGGCAAAGGAGCGCCAACCCGCGGTGGGGGAGAACCTGTTCTGGGCCGATAGATCCTCCCTGGTCGTTTTTAACCGGCCAATGTTCTGAGTGAGGAGCGCGCAACCACCGACGGAAAGGAGTATTCTCTTTTTCGTTCGAAGTTGATTTTGCGGGAGGGTGAAGGCCCGACCAGCAGA
>JAOAPT010000749.1 GCA_025463045.1 Candidatus Solibacter sp. | reverse complement strand
GGGACCCATTTCGGAACGGCAAGACGTCCGTTCGCGGCGGCTTCGGCGTCTATGACACCCTGCCGTTGACGTATCAGTTCGAATTGCTGGCGATCAACGAGACGCCGTACTTCCAGACCGGATCGATCACGACGCTGCCCCAAGGATCGTTCCCGAACGGCGCACTGCCTTTGCTTTCCGCGAATAATCTCGGCTATGCGTGGGTGCAGCCCAATCCGAAGCGCTCCTACGTGGAAGAGTGGAATTTGAAGGTGCGGCACCCGTTGGCCGGCGGCATGTTGGCGACCGTCGGCTACCTGGGCCAGCACGGACTCCACCAGCCACTGCGCACCAGCGACGCCAACATCGTGCTGCCTACCGAAAGCCCGGAGGGCCTGGTTTGGCCCGTTCCGCGCGGCAGCGGTACGCGTCTGAATCCAAAAGTCGGCGCCATCAATGCACTGGCATGGGCTTCGTCGAACACCTACGAGGCGATGTATCTGAGCTTGGGGTGGACACACGAAGGACTGCGACTGGGCGGAGCTTATACCTTCTCCAAGAGTATCGATAACAGCTCCTCATCAGTCGCGGTCACCAACTTCAACAACTCCGTTCTCGGCTCATTTGTATTTGATCCTGGGGTGGCGCGCGGGCTTTCAGATTTTGACGTCCGCCAAAACCTGACGCTGAATGCCATCTGGCTGTTGCCGCGCCCTGGTTCCGCTACCGGCTGGGCGAGATGGATCGCCAGCGAGTGGCAACTGGGCGGAATCTTCCGTGCCGCGACCGGGCAGCCATTCACGCCCGTAAGTGGCGGCGACGCCCTCGGGTTGAACAATTCCAGCACCTTCGATTTCCCGGACCGCCTGAACCTGCCGGGCTGTAACAATCCCGTGAACCCCGACAACGCAAGTCACTACATCAAGACGGCATGCTTCGTGGTGCCGCAGCCAGCAACGTTGCTTGGGAATAGTGGCCGTAACATCGCCATCGGGCCGGGCTTGAACAATCTCGATCTTTCTTTATTCAAGAACAATTACATTCACAATGAGAAACTGAACGTCCAGTTCCGCGTGGAGCTATTCAATGCGCTGAACCACGCGAATTTCTCCGTCCCGTCAAGGACCTCGGCCCAACTTTTCACCCAGACATTCGTGCCGGTTTCGACTGCGGGCTTATTGACGACCACCTCCACGACGTCGCGGCAGATCCAAGTAGCGCTAAAGTTCATTTGGTAACTTTCTCGATTTTAACGGCATGTCATGAAACACTTGAGCGTTGCAAACAGAGCGGAAGGACGGAGAGGCGTCCCAGTGCTCGGCGTTGCGCTAGTGGGCTTGCTGCTAACGGCGTGCCCTGGGGCATTCGCGTTGAATCCGGCGCTGAACGTCAGCCAGTACACGCACGCGGCGTGGAAGGTCGGCCAGAGTTTCCCTCAAGGAGCGATTCTGTCAATTGCCCAGACGCCGGACGGTTACTTGTGGCTGGGTACGGAATTCGGTCTGCTGCGCTTCGATGGTGTAAGGAGTGTCTCCTGGCCGCCCAATCAGCGTCTCCCTTCCGGTCCAATTCGAAGTTTACTGGCGGCGCACGATGGGACTCTTTGGATTGGCGCCAGCAAAGGACTGGCCAGTTGGAAGGACGGCAAGCTTACCCAGTATGCCGAGCTTGCCGGGCATCTTATCTTAGCGCTCGTTGAGGATCGTGAAGGCGTCATCTGGGCCGGCGGGTATTCGGTGCCCACCGGAAGACTCTGCGCGATTCAGGGTGGCAGCGCCCGATGCTATGGAGAGGATGGCAGTCTTGGCGAAGCGGTTTCAAGTTTGAATGAGGACAGCAAGGGTAGTCTCTGGGTGGGAGTGACGGACGGCCTGTGGCGATGGAAGCCCGGCCCGCCAAAATTCTATCCATTGGCAGGCGAACTGCACGGCCTGCGAGGTCTGGCGGAAGGTGATGACGGTGGACTCCTGATCGCCTTTCGGGGCGCAATCATTCGATTGGTTGATGGGAAAGCGGAGGAGGCGTATGCGCTCCCAGCCGCCGTACGGCAACTCTCAGTGCGAAAACTGTTGCGCGATCGCGATGGCAGTCTGTGGGCCCGAACGTCTCACCAGGGCCTGGTCCATATACACCAGGGAAGGACAGACGTGTTTGCCCAGCCGGAAGGACTCTCAGGCAATGACGTCTCAGACATTCTTGAGGATCGTGAAGGCAACATCTGGGTTGCTACGTTTAACGGCCTGGACCGCTTTAGCGACGCTGCTGTCGCCACATATTCCGCTGCCCAAGGTTTATCTAGCTCTCGTGTTGTGTCTGTCCTGGCGGCCAGCGATGGAAGCATCTGGCTCCGCACGCCGGACGGCTTGAACAGATGGAATCACTGGCAAGTCGAGATCTACTGTGAGCGTGGCAACCGCTTGGCCCCGGCACCGCCGCAGCGCGCGGCACGGCCGGAAGTCGCTAATGAGTCAGCCGCTACCGAATTGCCGGAACAAGGGGCGGGGTCGCTTTTTCAGGACGACCGCGGGCGAATTTGGGCCTCTACTCTTCACGGCGTCCACTATCTGGAGATCGACCGTTTCATTACCGCAAGCGGCGTTCCCGGCGGGAGGGTGCATGCCATCGCCGGCGACAGCCAGGGGACCGTGTGGTTCGCCCACCAGTACGACGGTCTCATCCGTTTTCGCCCGGGCAGCGCGGTTCAGCAAATCTCTTGGTCCCAGCTTGGGCATAGGGACTTTGCCGATGCTCTAGCTGCCGATCCTCTAGGTGGCGGGCTATGGCTCGGATTTTTTCGGGGTGGAGTGACGTATTTCAAGGACGGTCAGCTCCTGGCATCGTACACAGCCGCCGACGGGCTGGCCGAGGGCCGAATCAATGACTTTCGATTGGATCAGGACGGTACCCTCTGGGCCGCCAGCGAGGGCGGGCTTAGCCGGCTGAGAAACGGCCGCGTGGCCACGCTCACCAGTAAGAACGGATTGCCCTGCGATGCGGTTCATTGGTCAATAGAAGACGACGCTCATTCGTTCTGGCTGTATACGCCCTGCGGCCTGGTGCGCATTGCACGCTCCGAAATGGACGCGTGGGCCGCCGCGGTAGACAAGAATAAGGATGCGAAGTGGATGGTCCAAGCCGCAGTATTCGGAAGTTCCGATGGAGTAAGGAACCGCGCCAATGCCGGCGGGTTCAGTCCGCACGTCGGCAAGTCCCCGGATGGAAAATTGTGGTTCTTCTCTTTGGACGGCCTCAGCGTCATCGATCCGCGCCACCTTCCTCTCAACGGACTGGCCCCGCCTGTGCATATTGAACAGATCACCGCCGACCACAAGACATACAATGCGCCGTCCGACGTGAAGGAGAGTTTGCCCCTGCCCCCGCTGGTACGCGATCTCGAGATCGACTATACGGGGCTAAGCTTCGTGGCGCCAGACAAGGTGCGTTTTCGCTACAAGCTGGAAAGCAGAGATCGCGATTGGCAGGACGCCGGGAATCGCCGGCAAGCCTTCTATAACGATCTTCCTCCAGGCAAGTACCGCTTCCGGGTGATCGCCTGCAACAACAGCGGCGTGTGGAACGAGGCCGGCGCATTCCTGGATTTCATTGTCCCACCGGCGTACTACCAGACCGCCTGGTTCCAGTTGTTATGCGTCGCCGCGGTTTTGGCATTGCTCCTTGCATGTTATCGACTGCGGTCACGGCAACTGGCGCGGCAATTCAATGTCCGCCTGGAAGAACGCGTCCGTGAACGCACACGCATCGCCCAGGAACTTCATGACACGCTGCTGCAGAATATCGCCGGACTGTGTCTTCAAATCGGCGGTCTTTCCAAAGTCCTCGCCGTTGCGCCGGCGTCGGCTCAAGCACGGTTGAAAGGGCTCCGACAACAGGGCGAGGAGTGCCTCCGCGAGGCTCGCCAGGCGGTTTGGAACCTTCGCTCGCTTGAATCCGAAAGCCTTGACTTGACCACCGAACTACGTGAGTCTGGGGAACGACTCACCGCACAAACGCCCACAAGATTGATCTTCTGTGTCGAGGGCGAGCCGCGCCGTTTCGCTCTGAACCTACGAGAACAGGTTTTGCGAATTGGTACGGAAGCCATCGCCAATTCCGTACGTCATGCGCGCGCCAGCACAATCGAAGTACGGATCAGCTTCGAAGCCAAGGGGATGCGTCTTAGAATCTCGGACGATGGCCGGGGCTTTACGGTAGACGGTGCATCCGCTCCCGGGCACTTCGGTCTGACAACTATGCGCGAGCGGGCGCAGGAGATCGGCGCCGCGATTGTAATCTCCAGCGCACCGGAGCGCGGGACTTCCATCGAAGTTACGGTCGCCCTGTAAGGAGATCATGATAAAACGAATTCGCATTCTAATCGTAGACGATCATCCAGCGATCCGAAAGGGCCTGACTGCGACGCTCGAGCCGGAGGCCGATATGGAAATCGTCGGTACCGCGGCAACCCGCCAGCGGGCATACGAGATGTGGGAGCAAACCAGGCCGGATATCACGTTGATGGATCTCGCACTGGAAAGCGGGGCCGGCGGAGTCGAGGCCATTCGTCAAATCCGGCAGTACTCTGCTTCTGCGAAGATCATCGTCTTTTCGGCGCTCACGGCGGACGAGGACGTTTACCAGGCGTTACAGTCCGGCGCGGTGACATTTCTGGCGAAGGAGACGCCCGACGAAGACCTTGTCCAAACGATCCGCGACGTGCACTCGGGAGGCCGCCCGATTCCGCCGGACATTGCACGCAAACTCGCTGACCGATTGACGCAATCCCAGCTCACCGCGCGTGAAATCGAAGTGCTGACTCTGGTAGCCAAAGGACTCCGCAACAAGGAAATCGGAGCGGCTTTAACGATCAGTGAAGAGACCGTTCAAGGACATATGAAGCACATCCTCTCGAAGATGGGCGTCAACGACCGCACGCGGGCGGCGGTGGTAGCGATACAGCGCGGCATCGTTCGTCTTCGGTGAGTCGCTCTCGACTTTTCCTGTCATCGGCGTAAGCCTGGAAACGGGTATAAGAAGAGCACTTTGTTTGGGCATTTCCTCGCGTAAGGGATCCATTTAACCTGAGAGTCGGGAGCTTAAATGGCCACTTCCAAACCGGCAGTTGGGTTGCGCGAATCGAATGGGAAGGATTTCTCGGAAGGCTTGGCGCCCCGAAATCTGCCTCACGCCGTGCTCCCAATCGAGTTGGACCAAGGCGTCGAGAAGGCATACCTGGATGTTTTCCTGTTCACCGAAACGGTGGCGTTCGCTAAGATTGCGGTCACTGCACGCATCAAGGCCATTGACATCGAAGACGATGCGGAAGCATTTCCCTGGTGTGCGGCCCGGCTCGTGCTTCAACTACAACACGCCGGTAGGAAACAAGCGGCAAGTAATACAAACCTGGTAGCGCTACCCACCGCATTGGCTTGTGCATTGCAGCGTCGCAGCGCTTTGAGGCGCCCCTGGTTTGTACTGCAACCTTTGGCCGGCGTTCCGCTCCCAGTCTGGTTGTACATATTACGGATGGCGAGCAGATACATGTGCGCCAAATCCTGTGTGGCGGCGTTGGAAATCGCTCGTTTCGCTGTGTGGAATGGGGAGTTTTCGGGGTGTTAGACTTGTGCCACGCTTCCGACGAACCCGTATGCGGACCTACATCT
>JAOAPT010000719.1 GCA_025463045.1 Candidatus Solibacter sp. | reverse complement strand
CGCCTCCGGAAAGTTGGACGGGGTAGTGATCGAAGCGTCCGCCAAGGCCGACGCGGTCGAGCAGTTCGCGGGCCCGGGCACGGCCGCCTCCATCGCGTCCAGCGAGTTCCATGGGCAAGAGGACATTCTCTTCGGCAGTCAGAGTCGGGAGCAGGTGGTAGGACTGAAAGACGAAGCCGATTTTGCGTCCACGGAGTTGCGCCATCTGATCTTCGCCGAGATTGGTGATATCTTCGCCGTCGAGGATGACTTGTCCACTGGTGGGCGTATCGAGGCCGGCGAGCAGGCCGAGCAGCGTACTTTTGCCGCTGCCAGATGGGCCCATGATTGCCGCGAACTGACCGCGGGGGATTTCGAGGTCGATGCCTTTGAGGATTTCGACCCGGTGCGTTCCGGTATCGATGGACTTGGTGAGAGCGCGAACCTGGATCAACCCACTATTATGGCATTTAGATGAGAAAACTCTGGCTGGTGGCGAGTCTGGCGCTGTTGTTCGGCTGCGGCAAGAAGGAGGAAGCTCCGGTGCGGCAAGCGCCTGCGGCGGCTGTGCCTGAACCCGCGGCTCAGGCTGCGGATCCGCGGCCCACGATTGTGATCTTCGGCGACAGCATCAGCGCGGGGTTCGGACTCGATGCCGGGCAAAGCTTTCCCGACCTGCTGCAGAGAGATCTCGCGAAGTACCGCGTGGTGAACATGGGTGTGAGCGGCGATACAACGCAGGACGGTCTGTCGCGCCTGTCGCTCGCGCTGGCGGAGAAGCCGCAGCTCGTCGTGCTCGAACTCGGCGGCAACGACGGGCTGCGCGGGATTCCGGCGTCGATCACGCTGCAGAACCTCGCGCAGATGATCGAGGCGTTTCAGGCGGCGGGGGCGCGCGTCCTGCTGGCCGGGATGACGCTGCCGCCGAACTATGGACCGGCGTTCATCGCGAGGTTCGAAGCGGTGTACAAGGAACTCGCGAAGAAATATCAAATCACACTGATTCCATTTCTGCTCGAAGGGGTCGGCGGCCATGACGAGTTCATGCAGCGCGATGGGCTGCATCCGAATGCGGCGGGGGCGCGCAAGGTGGAAGCGATTGTGCTGAAGTCGATCACGCCGCTGCTGAAATAGCGAACGGGTATGATGGGCTGTGTCGCGCAGATCTCAGTGGATGGTGGCGCTGGTCTGGCTCTGCTTTATGTGTCGTGGAGTCTTCTACTCCGCCGTGCTGCCACTTTGGGAAGGCTACGACGAGTACTCGCATTTCGCGTACATACAGCACCTGACGGCGGGGCGCGGCATTCCGATCCCCGGACAATCGCGGTACTCGCTCGAGATCTCGCGATCGATGACGCAGTCGCCGATGCCATGGACGGGGCGCGGCGTTGCCGGCAGGATCACCTACGACGATTTCTGGAAACTGCCGCCTGACGAGCGAGCGCGGCGCACGGCTCCGCTGCGTGCCGCCGCCGACCCGGCCGGTCGCGCCGAAGATCCGCTGGGTGAACTGCTCTACGAAAGCCAGCAGCCTCCGCTTTACTTCCTGCTGATGGCCCCGGTGGCGCGCGCGTCGCAATCGTGGAGCCTGGCGACCCGTGTCTTCCTGCTGCGCTGCGCATCGCTGCTGCTGTGTTCATTCGCGCTGCCCTTGGGGTTTGCGACGGCGAGGCGGGTGTTTCGCAGCGAAGAGATCGCGATTGCGATCATCGCGATCGTCGCGTGCATGCCGGAGGCCATGATCGACTTCGCACGCTCTGGGAACGAGAGTCTGGCGCTGCTGGTCTACACGGCGCTGCTCTATGGGTGCGTGCGGCTGCTCGACGAAGGCCCCGATTTGCGCGGTTGCGTGATTATCGGCGTGTCGCTCGGGTGCGGCCTATTGACTAAGGCGTACTTCCTGACGGCAATTCCCGCGGTGTGCGTGGCGTACGCGCTCGCGGCGCGGTGGAGTCCGAAATACCTGGCGGCGAGCCTGGCGATCGCGGCGGCGATCGGCGGATGGTGGTACCGATTTATCCACGCGGTGACGGGCGACTTCACTGGCCAGATTCAAAGCGTGTCACTGAGAGCCATCCCGCTGGTCGATCGTCTCCGCGTGGCTCTGCATCTGGACTGGCTGCGCGCGATCGACATGGCGCTGTTCTCGTACATCTGGTTCGGAGGGTGGAGCTTTCTGCAGATTCGAAGCTGGATGTACCACTTGTTTTACGCGGTTGGCGCGGCGGCTGCAGTCGGCCTCGCGATGCTGGTGCTGCGCAGTCGGAAATCATCCGGCAATCCGCGGGCGCTGTGGCTGATGGCGTGTTTTTGCGCGCTGTTTTGCGCGAGCCTTGCCTATATGGTCACGCTCGGGCAGATCGCCTACGGGCAGCCGATGACGGCCGGATGGTATCTCTACTGTCTGGTGATCGCGGAGATCATTCTGCTCTGCGCGGGGCTGATGGCACTGCTGCCCTGGCGACATCGCATGTGGGCGCCGCTTACCCTTACCGGGCTGTTTGCGCTGCTCGATTTGTACGGCATGCACTTCATCCTGATGCCGTATTACCTGGGGCTCACGGCGCACAACGCCCAGGGGCGGCTCCCGGCGTTTCACCCGGCGCAGGGATGGCCGGACCTCGGACCGCGTATCTTATTGAACGCTCCGTATCTGGGTTCGGCGGGTGTGTTCTACGGGGTATGGGCGCTGTACGTCGCGGCCACGTTGACGTGTGTGTGGATTGTTGTTGACATTCGACATCAACACGCGTAGTCTTGCTGTAGGCGCTCGACACCAATGGGAAATGAAACGCGAATCGATCTTCTGCAAGGCACGCTCGATCTATTGATTTTGCGCACTCTACAGAACGGACCCATGCACGGCTGGTCAATCTCCGAGCGCATTCAGCAGATCTCGCGCGATGTGCTGCAGGTGAACCAGGGATCGTTGTATCCCGCGATGCACCGCCTGGAGCACCAGGGCTGGATTTCGGCCGAATGGGGCGTTTCGGAGCTGGGACGCCGCGCACGATTTTATAAACTCACCGCCAAGGGACAGAAGCAACTGGAAGCGGAAACCGAAAATTGGGCGCGCCTCTCCGACGCGATCGGGCGCGTATTGAAGCTGGCTTGAGCTATGCAGTGGAGCGACTTCGTTCTGCGCCTGAAAGGGCTTCTTTTCCGTTCCCGCGTGGAGGGCGACCTTGACGAGGAACTACGGTTCCACCTGGAGATGGAGGCGCGCAAGAACGCCGCGGCGGGACTCGATCCGGCGGCTGCCGCGCGTCAGGCGCGAATCGCGTTCGGCGGCGCGGAAGTCATCAAGGAAGATTGTCGCGACGTTCGCGGCACGCGATGGATCGAGGAGTTCGCGCAGGATATCCGCTTCGCTTTGCGCATGCTCCGCAAGGATCGCGGCTACACGCTGACGGCGGTTGCGGCGCTGGCGGTAGGGATCGGCGCGAACACGTCTCTGTTCACTTTGTTTGCGGCTCTGGTTCTGAAACCGCTACCGATTCCACAGCCCAATGCGGTAGTCAGCCTCGCGCGGACGACTGCGAAGAATTCGACCGGGGGATTTTTCTCCGTCGCCGATTATCTGTACTACCGCGATCACAATTCCGTCTTCACGAGCGTCGCGTCGGAGATGCCGGCGCACTTGCGGCTTGCCGGTTCAGCCAACGTCGCCGAGCCGGTGATGGGCATTTTCGTTTCGGCGAACTATCTGGCGACGTTCGGCGTGCATCCGGTAGCGGGCCGCGATTTCGATGCGGCCGAGGAGCAGCGAACCGCGGGGCCGTTTCCGGCGCTGCTGAGCGAGAACTACTGGCGGCGCCACTTCGGCGGCGACCGCGCGGTGCTCGGTCAGACGCTGATGCTGAGCGGCACTCCGGTGACGGTGATCGGCATCACGCCGCTCGATTTCATGGGCACGCGCCCCGACGTTCCGGACGCATGGATTCTCTCGGCCGCGTTGGGTCCGGCGGCCCGCCGCGCGCTCGCTCGCAACGATCTCTCGTGCGCGCTGACGGCGCGTTTGAAGCCTGGCGTCACGGTTGCGCAGGCGCAGGCGCAAATGTCCTCACTGGCAGCCGCGCTGCGCGCCGACTATCCCGAGGCAGAGCGCGCGTGGAAGGTGCAGGTGGAAAATGCGGCACGTTTCGGACCGGCACACCGCAACTTCGTCGGCATGTTCGCGATCCTGCAAGTCGCGATGGGGCTGGTGCTGCTGATCGCGTGCAGCAACGTCGCCGGCCTGCTGTTGGGACGCGCGGTGGTACGGCAGCGGGAGATCGCGCTGCGGCTTTCGATCGGCGCGACGCGCGGGCGGCTGATCCGACAGTTCCTGGCGGAAGGCGTGCTGCTCGCGGTGTTGGCGGGCGCCGCCGCTTTTCTGGTGAGCTGGCAGGCGCTCTCGATTCTCAGCGCGCGCGCTTCGGCGATGATGCTGAGCGAGGGCGGCACAATCGCGATCGACGCCACGCCGGACCTCACGGTGTTCTTCTACATTCTTGCGATCAGCATTTTCGCGGGCATTTCGTTCGCACTATTTCCGGCGCTGCAAGCGACGCGGCCCGATCTGGCGGCCGCACTCAAGGATGAAAACGCCGGCTTGGGCATACAGGGGAAGGCGCGGCTTCGCGGGTGGATCGTGGCGGCACAGGTCGCGGTCTGCCTTGCGTTGTTGATCGGCGCGGGATTGCTGACCTCGACTTCGCTGCGTCTGCTGGCGATCGATCCGGGCTTCGAGACGGACCGGTTGCTGCGGATGACGGTGGCGAGCCCCGAGGAGCTTGGGTACAGCGAAGCCGCCACGCTCGAATTCGAACGGCGCCTGCACGCGCGTTTGCGCGCTGTGCCCGGCGTGACTTCGGTGAGCTTCGCGAGCCGTATTCCGCTGGGCGGAAACATCACCGTGACGCGTGTGGAGCCTCGCGGCGAAGCGAACGCCGCCGCGCTACCGCCGTTCCCTTACACCTATGTCTCGCGCGAGTACTTCGAGACGACGGGGATTCCTCTACTGCGCGGACGGTTGTTCACGGCGCAGGAGGTCGCGACAAATGCGCCTGTCGTCGTGATTACGGAAGCGCTCGCGCGCCGCTTTTGGCCTTCGGGGGACGCGATCGGCAAACGGATCGCGCTCGGATCGCCGACCGAAGTTCATTTCACAGGACGGCGCGCACCGAACTCGCCCGCTAGCGAAATTATCGGGATCGTGCGCGATTCGTACAGCTTGAGTCTGCTGGCGCCGGACCCCGGAGCGGTCTATCTTCCGAAGCCCGAGAATGAGTGGAACGGCCTGGTGTTTCTGCGGGTGGCCGGCGACGCGAAGCGCACGGCTGCGGTGTTGATTCGCGAAGTGCGCGCGGCCGAGGCGCGCCTGCCGGTGTCGATCGACCCGATGCGCGATGTGATCGCAACGGGCGAGGCTTCGGCCTTCCGGATCGCCGCGCTGGTCTTCGGCGCGATCGGATTGGTCGGGTTCGTGCTGGCCGCGGTGGGTGTGTACAGCATGGCGGCGTATAGCGTGAGCCGGCAGACGCGCGAGGTCGGCATCCGCATGGCGCTCGGCGCACAACGGCGCGACGTGGTCCGGTTGCTGCTGGCGGGCGCGCTGCGTTTGATCGGCGGCGGACTGGTGGCGGGCGCGACGCTCGGGCTTGTTCTTTCGCGCGTTCTCGCGTCGCAACTGGTGCGGCCGGGGACGGGGTTTCTCGATCCTCTGGTGATCGTCGCGATCTCGGTGGGGACGGGCACGCTTGCACTTCTCGCGGCGTGGCTGCCGGTGCGGCGTGCGGCGCGCATGGACCCGGCGCTCACGCTGCGCTTCGAATAACCTTCGCGGCGAATCTCAGATCGTCAATGAAGGCTTGCATTTCCGCGTGGCGCGCGTCGGCATCGGGCGCGCGCAGGATCGACGACGGGTGGACGGTCGCCATCACGTGAGGTGCGAGCTTCGAGTCGACGAACTTGCCGCG
>JAOAPT010000733.1 GCA_025463045.1 Candidatus Solibacter sp. | reverse complement strand
TGGTGCTGACCATGGTGTTTTGCCTGATCCCCGTGACTGCCTTGATTATGATCTACCTGGTGCGCAATCTTCAGACCAAGGAGCGCCTGCGCGCGATAGAGAAAGGCGTCCCGCTTCCCGGGAATGGGCGCGACCCGTGGGATCGGGCCGTGTCGATTCGACACTCCGGGATCATGTCGCTGGCCGCGGGACTCGGGATCATCATGCTCTTCTTCGGAATCCAGGTGGTTTCGGACTCACCTGCACTCATCGTTCTCGGCGTGGGGGTGGGCGCGATCCCGCTGCTGGTTGGTTGCGGGCAGCTCCTGGAGTACTGGCTGCGCGTCCGGGAATTAGGGCCGAGGCGCTAGCGAAGTCCCTCCTTGACTCTCTAGGAGAGCGGGCGTAGGCTTCTCCTAGAGGTTCTAGGAATGGGCAAGCAGGTCGAACTCGTGCAGGGCACGCTGGACATGCTGATCCTCAAAGCCGTCTCACTCGGCGGGCTGCATGGGTATGGCGTCCTCCTTCGTCTCGAGCAGTTGACCGGAGGCCGGCTGCAGATTCAGCAGGGCTCGCTTTACCCGGCGCTGTACCGCCTCGAACGCAAAGGCCTGATCGCCTCCGAATGGGGCGAGAGCGAAAACAAACGCAAAGCGAAGTTCTACACGCTGACCGCCTCCGGGCGCAGGCAGTTGAAGGCGGAGACTGCGCTGTGGAAGGACTTCTCGAGCGTCGTCGCCGGCGTGCTCGCCGCGATTCCCGGAGAATCCTGATGTGGGGCCGTAAGCGGTTCGAAGACGAAATGGACGACGAGCTCCGCTTCCACATTGAAGCGTATGTGGACGACCTGGTTCGCTCGGGCCTGAGCCGGGGAGAAGCGCTTCGCCGCGCCCGCATCGAGTTCGGCTCGATCGACGCGAGCAAGGAAGAATGCCGGCAGGCCTGGGGATTTCAGCGCCTCGACGAGCTTCGCGCCGACCTCCGCCTGACCTTCCGTACCATGTTACGGAATCCCGGTTTTACGGCGATCGGCATTCTCTCGCTCGCGCTCGGCATTGGCGCAAACACCGCGATCTTCGGTGTCGCCGATGCGGTGATGTTGCGCCTTCTTCCGGTACGCAACCCGGGCGACCTGGTGTTCGTGCAGACTGCCGGCACAGCCGGGCGCGACGGCCCTCCTTACCCGTATTTCGAATTACTCCGCGATCAGGCAAAGAGCTTCGATTCGGTGGCGGCATTCAGCCGGTCGGCCATGGAACTGGCGACGGATCGTGGACGCGAACTGGTGAAGGGCGTCTGGGTATCGGGCAATTTCTACGAAACGCTGGGCATCCACGCAATCGCCGGCCGCACGCTCACGGCGTCCGACGACCGCACGCCGGGCAAAGACGTGCCGGAGCTCGCGGCCGTTGTCATCAGCCATGAGTACTGGCAGCGGCGATTCGGCGGAGATCCGGCAATCATCGGCCGCACCCTGCAACTCTTCCAGCAGAGCGTGACGATCGTCGGCGTCCTCCCCTCGGAAACGATGTCGCTCGAACCGGGGAGTCCCGTGGACATCGCCGCCCCGATGGTGTTCTCCGATCCGGCGATGATGCGCGATCGCACGTCGCTGTGGCTCGAAGTAGTCGCGCGACTCAAGCCGGCCGTACGTGTGGAGCAGGCGCGCGCGGAGTCCGACGGCCTGTTCCGGGCCTACTTGGCCGACGTCATACTCTCCGGGCAACTGCGGCAGATGCTGTTCCAACGAATCGAACTCGGGCCCGCGGGGCAGGGACTCGGTGGACTGCGCCGGCAGTTCACCACGCCGCTCACGATCCTCATGGTCCTCTCCGGTCTGGTGTTGATCGCGGCCTGCGTCAACATGGCCAACCTGATGCTCGCGAGGGCGACATCGCGCCAGCGGGAGTTTGCGGTCCGGCTGGCGATCGGCGCCGGCCGCGGACGCCTCATTCGCCAGACCTTGACTGAGGCGCTGGTGTTGGTGGGTGCAGGCGCCGCGCTGGGACTGGTGTTCGCCCGCATCGGCGAAACGGCTCTGGCGGCATTCTTCGCCGAGGGCAGCAACACGATCGTACTCGACCTCTCCTTGAATCTCCGCATGCTGCTCTTCACGGGCGCCGTAGCGGTGTTGAGCGGCCTGTTGCTGGGCATCGTTCCGGCGATGCGCGCCGCCGGCCTCGATCCGGCCGCGGGACTGAAGGGGGGCTCGCGCGGTATCGCCGGAAATCGTGGGTCGATCCGCCTCGCCCGCGCGCTGGTGGTCGTGCAGGTGGCGCTCTCGATCGTCCTGCTCGCCGGCGCGGGACTCTTCGTGCGCAGCCTGCACCGGCTCGAATCAGTCGACCTCGGATTCCATCGCGAAGGGATTCTCACCATGGAAGTGACGCCGGAGCGCCGGATGTTCGGGACTGCCGAGTGGCTCGACGTACAGGCCAAGTTGATCGATCAGGTGCGGCGGATACCGGGAGTGCGGTCCGCCGGCCTGGCGACCATGACACCGATGAGCGGTCGCGATCGTGGGGCGGTGGTCGAGATCCCGGGCTTCGTTCCCCAGGTCGAGACGGACAAGCACATTCACCTCGCGGCGGTTTCGCCGGAATACTTCGAGACACTCGGCGTGCCGCTGCTGCTTGGGCGGGCCTTCACCGACCGGGACAACGGCAGCGCTCCGAAGGCGGCGATTCTGAACGAGACTGCGGCCCGATTCTACTTTGGCGGTGCCAGTGCCATCGGCCGGAAGATCCGCTTCACCAACTATCCCGGGCGCGATCTGTCCTACGAAGTGGTCGGTGTCGTGAAAGACGCAAAGCACGATAGCTTGCGTGAATCGCCGTCGAGATTCATCTACCTTCCGATCGCGCAGTCCGTCGACCGCATCAACCGGCTGGCACTCGCGGCACGCGTGTACGGCGACCCCATCCAGTTCGCCGCGCCCTTCCGGCGGCAGATCCAGAGTGTGCGCGCGACGCTCCTGATCAGCAATGTTTCGACCATGCAAAAACAGGTCGAGCAGGTCCTTCTGCGGGAGCGGCTGGTGGCGTCGTTATCGACTACGTTCGGCGGCGTGGCGCTCGTGCTCGCTGGGATTGGACTGTACGGAATCCTCGCGTACGCGGTGACGCGCCGCACCAACGAGATCGGGATCCGGATGGCGTTGGGCGCCACACGGAGCGGAATCGTCTGGCTGATCCTGCGGGAGGCGTTAAGCTTAGCAGCGGCGGGCATCGTGATCGGCCTCGCGGTGGTGCCGGCGCTCGGCCAGGTCACGAAGGCGCTGCTCTATGGCGTAGAGCCGTACGACCTGCCGGTGCTGGCGAGCGTCGCGGGCCTGCTCCTCGCCTTCGCG
>JAOAPT010000657.1 GCA_025463045.1 Candidatus Solibacter sp. | reverse complement strand
TGGACCTGCGGGCCATCAACGCGATGAAGACGCCGAGCGCCTATAAGGTGACCACCGCTCCGTAACCGTCGCGGCTCCGTTGGAAGTGTGTTCTTCAACAGAGTTCTTCATGGCCCCGTTCGGGGCCACAACAAGGGATGAAAATGCACGATCGTTTTTTTTGAGCGTCATTTTCAGGGGAGCGGTGGTCACTGACGGTCGCAGCTCCGATTGGCGTGCGTTCTTCAAATCCACGAGTCATTTTCACGGGATCGTAGCGCTCACGCGCGCAGATTTTCTCATGAGATCTCGGGATTCCCGAGTTAGTTGGGCAAAAAAAGAAATGGTTCCAAGTGATCTGATTTCCAGCCCGCTCACCACCGGCATGCACGGCATTGAGCTTCGCGATCAAGAGCGCCGGACGTTTCGTCTGTCAGCTCCCCTATCAACGTTTTCGCCGTTGACAGGATCAATGCTTTCAGGCACGCCGCTTGCTGCCTCTCTCTCGGGACCGGGACACTCGTGACGGCCTTTCGCTCGCCCGCAACGACTGTCGCCTCTCGACGACCTCCATTCCGGGGTCAACGTTTCCAGCCTGCCACTTCGCGCCCTTCCAGACGGATTCCGAACCCGTTCGGCTTTGCAACTCCACTACCGCGATCCGGTTTGCCCCGATCACGGCCGCATCATCGCTGCAGGCCCGTTGTACTTCCACCATCCGGTTCGACTGGCCGCGCCAACCGCCTCCGCTCCCCTCCGGGATTGTTACCTCCCTCGGGATCAAAGCGTTCAGCGGCGATTGCTGCCTGCCGGTCCGCCTGGCGAATTCGCCCGATCTCCCTTCGCTCCCCGCCGCCCTTACCTTTTAAAGTGTGGCGTCGGATCAACGTTCCAGGTTCGCTACGTTTCCACCGGCTTGCTGTTCCTCTAACCTCTTGGAACCTTCATCACTATGCTCCCGATATGCTTTTCGGTCAATACTTTTTGTGTGCTGCGCGACGCTTTTTCCTCAAGGTTTATTTACCCTGTTTTCAGCGATATCCGCAAGGATGGGCGTGCATACCGTGTGGATAAAACACGCCTTTACGGTCCTGTTTTTGCGATACTGAAGCCGGCGATGCGCCGCCTTGTCATACGCCCCGGAGCCATCGGAGACGTCATCGTTTCCCTCCCCGCCATCGAGTCTCTGCGCGCCGATTTTCTCGAAGTCTGGACCCCGGCCCGCACCGTCCCCCTCATCCGCTTCGCCGACCGCGTCCGCGGGATCTCCTCCACCGGGCTTGACCTCCTCGGCATTACCGAGCCACCCCCGCGCCTCCTCGACGAGCTGCGCTCCTTCGACTCCATCGTTTCCTGGTACGGTGCCAACAACCCGGCGTTTCGCGACACCGTCGCCGCTCTCGGCCTGCCGTTCAGTTTCCTTCCGGCCCTACCCGCGAACGGCGTCCACGCGACCGATTTCTACCTCGATCAGGTGCGTCCCATCTCCCGGAGCGA
The DNA here is from genome assembly GCA_025463045.1 of Candidatus Solibacter sp. Lineage (GTDB taxonomy): Bacteria > Acidobacteriota > Terriglobia > Bryobacterales > Bryobacteraceae > Solibacter. The sequence continues at coordinate 7,435 of JAOAPT010000657.1, read as the reverse complement.
CGTCCCTGCGATTCCGCGCATTCCCTGCGATGCGCAGCGCGAGAACTTCGCCGTCCTCCATCCCTTCTCGGGCAGTCCTCGCAAGAACTGGCCGATCGAAAAATTCTGCCGGCTCGCTGCCCGCCTCGAGCGCCTCATGCCCGTCCACTGGTGCGTCGGCCCGGACGATCCGCCGCTGCCTGGCGCCGTCCACATCGACGACCTCTACCAACTCGCCTGCTGGCTCGCGAAAGCCCGCCTCTTCGTCGGCAACGATTCCGGTATCACCCACCTCGCCGCCGCCGTCGGCACCCCGGTATGGGCGATTTTCGGCCCGACGGACCCAAGAATTTGGGCTCCCCACGGTAACCACGTTCGGGTGGTGAAAGCTATCATATAAGGATAAGGGGTAATTCTTTGCGTATAGTCCTTCTCCTATCCATCGCGTTCGCAGCCGCGGGCCTTGCCGCGGAAAAATCCTCGCTCGTCGAGCGAGTCGGCTCCACAGGATTCGTCCAACTGGAAGCCGGCAGCTTTCAAACTCTTCCGCCCCGGGAACAGGCGCTCGCGTATTGGTTGACGCAAGCCTCGATCGCGATCGACCCCATCATCTACGATCAGAACTCCGCCTGGGGACTGCGCCAGAAGCGCCTGCTCGAAGGCATTCTGCGTCATCCGGAAGGCGTCAACCCCGACGCTCTCCGCAAGATCACCAGCTACACGAAGCTCTTCTGGGCCAACCGCGGCAACCACAACGACACCACCGCGCAGAAGTTTCTCCCGGACTTCACCCCCGCCGAACTCAATGCGGCAGCCCTCCAGGCCTTCCAGCATGGGGCCTTCAAGACTGCGGCATACGGTTTGGCGATAGTCGCTAACCCCGAAGCCCTGGGTCGCGAAGTGGGCGACCTTCAGCGCTCGTTCTTCGACGCCGCGTTCGAACCCACCATCACCGCCAAGAGTCCGCAAGGCAAACTCGACATTCTGCAATCCAGCGCGAACAATTTTTATTCGAACGTCACGCTCGCCGATCTCAAAGGCTTCACCGAAGAATACCCGCTCAATTCGCGCCTCGTGAAAGGCCCCTCCGGCCTGATTGAAGAGGTTTACCGCGCCGGCACACCCGACGGCAAGATCGCCCCCGGCCGCTATGCGCAGTTCCTCAAGAGAGCCAACGAGTACCTCGACAAGGCCCGCGCCTATGCCGACCCCGCGCAGGCCAAAGCCCTCGCCGCCCTCATCCGCTTTTATCAAACCGGCGCCTTCTCCGATTGGCTCGCCTTCGACGCCGCCTGGGTGCAGAACAACCCGCGCGTCGATTTCATCAACGGCTTCATCGAGGTCTATCGCGATGCCCGCGCCGCCAAAGCCAGCTCGCAAAGCTTCGTCTCCATCACCGACGAGAAGATGAACCAGCTCATGCTCAAGCTCGCCGCCAACGCCCAATACTTCGAGGACCATGCGCCCTGGGCCCAGCAGTACAAGAAGGAAGGCGTCAAAGCCCCGATGGCGAAGGCCTGCGAGACGCTGATCGAGACCGGCGATTTTCACGTCAGCACGATCGGCGACAATCTCCCCAACGAAAATCAGATCCGCGAGCAGTACGGCAGCAAGAGCTTCCTGTTCACTGGGAGTTCACGCACACTTCGCCAGGGCACGGGCTTCGGAGCGCTCGACGAGTTCGCCGCCTCGCCCGAAGAGATCGCCCTGTCGAAGAAATATGGCGAGGAGGCCAGCGACATGATGACCGCTCTCCACGAGATCATTGGGCACGGCTCCGGCAAGCTCAGCCCCAAACTGAAAGGCGGCGCCGAGGCCGCACTGAAGGAATATTTCTCCACCCTCGAAGAAGCGCGCGCCGACCTGATGGCCCTCTGGAATATCTCCGATCCCAAACTTCGCGAACTGGGCCTGGTTTCCAGCCCAGACGTCCAGAAAGCCATGTACTACGCCTCCGTTCGCACCGTGCTCACCCAGTTGATGCGTATCCCTCAAGGCGACACCATCGAGGAGGATCACCAGCGCAATCGCCAGTTGATTGTCAACTACATCATGGATAAGACCGGCGCCATCCAGAAGATCGAGCGCAACGGCAAGACCTACCTCCAGCTCAAAGACGTGCCGCGCATGAAGGAAGGCGTCGGCATGCTGCTCAGCGAACTCATGCGCATCAAAGCCGAAGGCGACTATGACGCCATCAAGGCTTTGGTTGACAAGTACGGTGTGCACTTCGACCCCAAACTCCGCGATCAGGTCGTTCAGCGTTACGCCAAACTCGACGTCCCCACCTACTGGTGCGGGATCAATTCCGACCTGACCGCCAAGCTCGACGAAGCTGGAAAGGTGGCGGCTGTTACCCTCAGCTACCCCCGCGACTATGTAAAACAGCAACTGGGCTACGCGGCCATGTACGGGTTACAATAGATCTCTTTTATGGCTGCCAGGCTCTATCCGGCCCCGGTTCGGCACCACGAGTTGGTCGACCTCCGGCGAATCTCCGCACGAGACCTGGAACCTCTGCTCGACGAGGAGTGCGCCGCCTGGCGCAGCGAACTCGAGTGGGATTTCGATAAATCAGCCGACCTCGTACGCCGCTTCGTCGACATGTGCGCGCTCAACGGCGCCGCCCTGCTGGTCGACGACCAGGTCGCCGGCTACATGTACTACGTGCTCGAGGAGGACAAGGGCCTCATCGGCGATCTCTACGTTCGCCGGGAACGCCGCACCGTCGAGTTCGAGAACCTTCTGATCGACGCCGCCCTCGGGCCGATCATGCGCAGCGCCGGCGTCACCCGCGTCGAATCCCAACTCATGATGGTCGGCCACGACCCCTACCGCGTCGCACCCCACCCCGAGTGCCTCAGCGTCTACGCGCGCAACTTCATGCGCATCGACCTGCGCCTCGCCTCGCTCGACAAAGGCCACGTCCGCCGCCCCATGTACGTCGAACGCTGGAGCGATCACTATCACGACGCCGCCTCCCAACTGATCGCCGCCGCCTATGCCGGCCACATCGATAGCCGCATCAACGATCAATACCGCACCTCCGCCGGCGCCCGCCGCTTCCTCCACAACATCGTCCAGTACCCTGGCTGCGGCGCCTTCTACCGCCCCGCTTCGTACGCAGCGTTTGAAGCCGTCACCGGCAAACTCTGCGGCGTCTCCCTCGCCAGCCTCGTCGCACCCGAAACCGGTCACGTCACGCAGATCTGCGTCAGCCCCGACGTCCGCGGCACCGGCATCGGCCACGAACTCCTCCGCCAGTCCCTCACGACGCTCCGCGACATGGGTTGCAACTCCGCCAGCCTGACTGTCACCACGGCAAATGCAGACGCCGTCACGTTATACGAACGCGTAGGCTTCCAGACCATCCGCCGCTTTTCCGCCTACGTGTGGGAAGGCTTTTAGCCCGCCAGGGTATTCACGTACTCCCGCAACGTCGCTTCCAATCGCTCGTACATCAAGCTGTCGAAGCTCTCCGTGCCCAACCCTGCTTGCGCCCGCTGAATTGCGCGCATATATGCGAGCCGATCCTCCGGCCTTACAGCGACTGGAGGAAAGCCGCCGCGGATCAAAATCAGGTTCATCAAAATCCGCGCCGTGCGTCCATTGCCATCGTTGAAAGGGTGAATCTCCACCAGCCTGCGATGCGCGGTGAACGCCGACGCAGGTGTATCGGGCGCCGTGCGCAGCCAGACTGCCAGATCACTCATCAGTGCGGGGATCTCAACCGGCGAAGGGAAAACATGCTGGCCGGTTTCCGTCCGGACATAAAGCCTCAGATCCGCATATCGTCCCGCGATCTCAGGCCGTGATCGCCGCACGATCAGGCTATGCAGATTGCGGAGATCGCTCTCGAGCAGCGGGGTATCGTTCTCCCGCGCCAGTTCCCGCACATAGCGGATCGCGTCATAGTGGTCCAGCGCTTCCAGGTGATCTTTGAGCGGCTTGCCCCCGATGGTCACGCCCTGCTCAATCACCAGAGTCGTTTCCACCGGACTGAGAGTGTTGCCTTCGATGGCGTTAGAGCTGTAGGTCAGCTCAATGTCGTAGTAATGCTCCAGCTTCGCCAGCGCCTCCTGTGAAAGAGGCCGCAGCTTGTCGAGCCGCTCCTTCAGTGCGGCGACGGCCTGCAAGGTCTCAGTCATTCGCTCCAAGGGATAGCACGCGAAGGGGTGCGGCGACAAGTTATTCTAGCAGCATGGAAAAAGCGGCATGGAGTTGATCTTCGAGATTCGTGACGCGGAGGAGGGCGGCTATTGCGCGCGAGCGCTGGGCCATGCCATCTTTACCGAAGGCGACACGTGGGACGAGCTTCGTGCCAACGTCCTCGAAGCGGTATCGCTCCATTTCGAGGACGCTCCTGTGCAGCCCCGCCTGGCGCAATTGCACTATGTGAAGGACGAACTGATTCCGGTCGAAGCAGCATGAAGTTTCCGCGTGGGGTTCCGCGGATCGGGTAATTCGTGCACTGGAACGCCTCGGTTATGAACCGCTCCGCCAGAAAGGGAGCCATGTCAGGCTCCGGCACGACGGGCTGCCCGCGCACACGGTGACCGTCCCGCTCCACAACCCGATGAAGATCGGTACGCTCCACGCCATTCTTTCCGAAGTCGCGCAGATGAGGGATATCGATCGACTCGATCGCCGCACTTCTCTGAACTCCCCTACTTCACGCCCTGCATCATCTTCACCGTCGGTTTGATCAGCAGCGCCAGCACGATCGCCGCCGCGATACTGAACGCCGCGACCGATCCGAACAGAGTCGGCAGCGGCATCGAGCTATACAGCGAAGCCGCCTTGCCGGCCAGCCAGTTGCCGATACTCGTCGAGAGGAACCACATCCCCATGATGAAGCCCCCCAGCCGGACCGGCGCCAGCTTGGTCATCGCGCTCAAACCCACCGGACTCAGGCAAAGTTCGCCGAGCGTCTGCAGGAAGTACGTCCCGATCAGCCACCACGGCGCCACCTTCTGTCCGCTCACCACCAGCGAGGCGGCCGGGATCAGAATCGCGAATGCCAGTCCGCCGAAGAGCAGCCCGAGCGAGAACTTCGCGGGACTCGGCGGTTCCTTCGTGCGCAACGCCAGCCACAGCCATCCGAACACCGGCGCCAGCGCGATCACGAAGATCGGCTGCACCGATTGGAACCAGCTTGCCGGAAACGCATAGCCGAACAGGTGGCAATCCGTGCCGCGCTCCGCAAACAAGCTGAGCGACGAACCCGCCTGCTCGAACGCCGCCCAGAAGAGCGCCGACGAAACGAACAACACCAGGATCGCCGCCGAGCGCTTGCGCTCCACCGGCGTCCAGTTGCCCAGGAAAAGCAGCCACACGAAGACCACCGCCGAAATCCCGATCAGGCACCAGCCCAACCCGTCGGACAGCATGTTCGCATTCACTTCCACTACGCCGCTGGCCGCCAGCGCGCCCAACAGCGCGAGCACCGCCACGCCGGCGCCGACGCTCAGAATCGCGCTCTTCCTCGACTTCCGGTCTTCCTCCGCATTCCCCGTCGACGCCGGATGCAGTCCCGCGGATCCCAAGTGGCGGCTCGTCAGCAGGAACTGCACCAGCCCGATCAGCATGCCCAGCCCTGCGACTCCAAACCCAAGCCGCCAACTGATCCACTCGCCCACGTACCCGCAGATCAGCGGGGAAATCAGCGCGCCGATGTTGATCCCCATGTAGTAGATCGAGAAGCCCGAATCGCGCCGCGGATCGCCGGGCGCATAAAGCTGGCCCACGATCACGCTCACATTGCCCTTCAGCAAACCCGTGCCCGCTATCAGCAGCACCAGCCCGCAGTAGAACGAAGCCTCGGACGGAAGCAGCAGGGAGAACTCGCCGCACGCGATCAGGATGCCGCCGATCAGCACGGCGCGCCGCTGCCCGATGATCCGGTCGGCCACCCATCCGCCGCCGAGGCACATCAGGTACACCATCGCGGTATACAGCCCATAAACCGCGCCCGCCTTCGAATCGGCGAACCCCAATCCGCCCTTGGCAATGCTCGACGTCAGGTAAAAAATCAGGATGGCGCGCATGCCGTAATAGCTGAAGCGCTCCCACATCTCGGTGAAAAACAGAGTGGCCAGCCCGCGCGGATGTCCGAAAAAGCTCGTATCGGCGCGAGCGGTGTCCAGAGACTTCTGATCGTGATCGGAGAGCGATGCCATAGGGATTTACCGGCATCGCCAGTTTATATGCATGACGGGCGCCGAGGCAAATTTGGGACTCTTCACGCTACGCAGCGTCGCGTGTTTCGATGTGCAGTCGCTTCCCCAGAGCCGCAAGCGCTACCTCGATCTGGTTCAGCCGTGAATGGTGACGCAGAGAAAACAAGCGCTCGATGTGAGTCTTGGGAATACCAATGCGTCGCGCAAATTCCGCTTTCTTAAGGCCCGAGTCGAGAAACGCCGTGTACAGATCCACCTTTGCTGATTGCAGCGCAGGCAGCGAGACGGGACGCCGTCGCATCCCTCTGCGACGCGTCGGCGCGGGCAATCGCTTTCCCTCGCGGATGTAGTCCGCAATCGTCAACATCAGGAGGTCCTGCGCCATCTCCATTGCTTCCCGATCGGTTTCGCCTTGTGTAACGCCATACCCGAAGTCAGGAAACGTGACGACGTACCCTCCATCGTTGACGTCGGGTTCGAACAATGCCAAATAGGATTCCATACGCCGGGATCGTTCGCGTGCTCCCTAGAACTTATTCAGCTCGCTAATCAACCCCTGCAGTCCGCGCTTCCGATAAATATCCGTCAGCCGCTGCTCTTCCGCCGAGGGCGGCAAGACTTTCAGTAGCACCGCATTGTCCAGATTCTGACGATTCGGCACCCAGATCTTGCCATCCGCAAATTCCACCTGATTGACGAAGCCGACCATCTTCTGCACATTCACAGGCTGTCCCTTCGCTGAGAAGTTCAGCGTCGTTTCCTGCAGCAGTTTCGCGGTCCGTCCCGGAGGCAGCACCAGGTCGGAATCCGCCGAAGGCAGCGAACCTGCCATGTACTGCTTGCCCGCGCCGTCGCTCACGATCCAGCCCATCTCGACGTACTTCACCGGCTTGCTGCTCTTGTTCCGCACTTCGATTCGCGGAGCATGCGCTTCATTGCCCGAGATCTGCGCCGACCCCTTCAACGGCTCGACCGGAGAATCGGGAAATTGCAGAAACGCGAACTCCGCCGTACGTTCCGACGGGGTGGCAGCCGACGTCACCGCCCGCCCGGTTCGCCTCACGCTCACTTCCAACTGCGACCCGGCGCTCTGCCGCGCCATGCTTTCGAGGATCTCGGTTTGCAGCCCGTTCTGTCCCGCCGACGCCAGTACGCGCTTGAAGTGCTCGCGATCGCGCTGCGCTTCCATTTCGCAAGCGGTCAGCGTGCGCCGCGAATTCAAACGGTCCGGTCCGAAGAAGCTCAAATCCTGGAACAGCACGCCATCCAGATCCACC
>JAOAPT010000650.1 GCA_025463045.1 Candidatus Solibacter sp. | reverse complement strand
GATAGGCCCCGGTGACGCGGAGCGCGGAGTCCTTGCGGAAGACGGTCATGCTGGCGGTCTTCGGGCGCACGATCCACACTTCGGCGGCGCCCTCGACGAGGTACGCTTCGATTTTCTGGTCGATCTCCTCGTCGGTGTTGCCGCGGGAGGCGATCTCGATCGCGATCATGGGAGAGCCTTCGAACCACTCTCCTAACGGTTGATCGGGCCAGTTTACGCTGACATCGGGCTGGAGCCAACCGCGCTTCAAGCGGTAGCCGCTTTCCGACCAGACACGAGATTCAGAGAGCGCCGCGACTAAGAGATGGTAAAAGCGCTTGAGAATGAGATTGTGCGCGAACTTTGCGGGCGGCAATGAGATCAGCTCTCCATCCAGCAGTTCCTGTTTGCCCGGCTCATCGGGAAGGCTGAGGAACTGCTCGTCGGTGAGTCGCGTACCAACGCTCATGCTCTTAGTCTAATACTTCGGCACACTCGGGTCGACCTGATCGCTCCAGGCGAGGATGCCGCCCTTCATATTGCGGACGTGCTGGAAGCCATTCGCCTTCAGGATTCCGCAGGCCTTCGCACTGCGCATCCCGCTCTTGCAGTGGACGACGATATCGGCGTTCGGGTCAAGTTCGTCGAGGCGCTTACCGACTTCGCCGAGCGGGATGAGTTTCGAACCGGGGATGCTGGCGATCTGGTACTCGTGCGGTTCGCGCACGTCGACCAACACGAAGTTATCGCCGCGATCCAACATCTTTTTCACTTCGGTTACTTCGATTTCGCCTTCGGCCAACTTGGTCTCCTGTTTGGGTGTTTCCTGGGAAACGCCTTCTTGAGGTACGCCGCAGAATTGGTAATAGTCGATCAGCTTGGTGATGGTGCGGTGCTCACCGCAGATCGGGCATTCGGGATTCTTGCGCAGCTTGAGTTCGCGGAAGCGCATGCCGAGCGCATCATATAAGAGCAGGCGTCCGACCAGCGATTCGCCGATGCCAAGGATGAGCTTCACCGCTTCCGTCGCCTGAATCAGGCCGATCGTGCCGGGCAGGATGCCGAGCACTCCGCCTTCGGCGCAACTCGGGACGAGCCCGGGAGGCGGCGGTTCGGGGTAGAGGCACCGATAGCACGGGCCGCCCTCGTACGCGAACACGGTGGCCTGTCCTTCGAAACGGAAAATCGAGCCGTACACGTTCGGCTTGTTGAGCAGAACGCAGGCGTCGTTGACCAGATAACGAGTGGGGAAATTGTCAGTGCCATCGACCACTAGGTCGTAATCCTTCACGATATCGAGGGCGTTCTCGCTATTCAGCGCGACGTTGTGCTTGACGATTTCGAGGTGGGGATTCAACGCGAGCATCTTCTCGCTGGCGGAATCGATCTTGTTGCGGCCGACGTCCTTCGTGAAGTGGATGACCTGGCGCTGCAGGTTCGTGAAATCGACGACGTCGAAATCGACGAGGCCGATCTTCCCGATGCCCGCGGCGGCGAGGTACAAGCCGAGCGGCGCGCCCAATCCACCGGTGCCGACGAGCAGCACCTTGGCGGCCTTGAGCTTCTGCTGGCCTTCGATCCCGACTTCGGGGAGGATCAGATGGCGCGAGTAGCGCAGGATCTCATCCTGCGTGAGCGTGACGGGCGGCGCCGTTGTCACCGGCCGCCTCCAGCGATCGAGGGCACGAGCGAGAGCGTATCGGCATCGGCGGCCGGAGTCGCGTCCTTGCCCAAATAGCGGATGTCTTCGTCGTTGAGATAGACGTTGATGAAGCTGCGCAGCTTGCCTTCGTCGTTGAAGATCTGCTTGCGCAGGTCGGGGAACTGCGTGGTCAGCGCGCCAAGGACTTCGCCGACGGTCGCGCCGGGGACGGAGACGGAATCCTGCTTTGCGGTGAATTGACGCAGGGGCGTCGGAATCAGAACTTTTGCCATATCAGTAAGACAACTCCTCTTTCGCCGCTTCGGTTTGATCGAAGTTGGGCAGCCAGCTATTGGCGTGATGAAATTCGCCCTTTTGGATCGATAGTACAACGAAGGAATACCAAGGGCAGGAATTCTGCAAATCGGTTTTGGAGAAATAGGCATCGCAATCGGGGTGCGAGTGGTAGATGCCGATCAGGTCCATATTGCGTTCGCGGGCGGCCTTATCGGCGGCCAGCAGGTCTTCGGGGCGGAGCTCGTAACGCGCGGCTTTCGCGCCTTCGAAGGCGTTTTCAAGCGCCATCGATTCGACGACGATCTTGTTCTCGCCGTCTGTCGTACCGAGCATCGCGCCGCAGCACTCGTTAGGGTAGGACGCCCGGGCGTGCGAGACCATCGCAGACCAAGGCGCGGATTCGATTCGGATCATGCGAGATTCTCGATCATGCCTCGTCCCAAAAATGTTCGGATAGATATTTTTCAGCGGAATCGCAGAGCACGGTGACAATGGTCGCCGTCTCGCCGCGCGCCGCGATGTCGCGCGCCAGTAAGGTAGCAGCGTGGACATTGCAGCCGGAGGAAATGCCGACGAGCAATCCTTCTTCCTTCCCGAGGCGGCGGACCATGCGATACGCGTCTTCGGTTTCGATCCACAGATTGCCATCGGCCATCGTCTCATCGTAAAAACCCGGGCGGATGGCGGTCGGCATGTGCTTCAACCCTTCGAGTCCGTGGAATCCGCTCGAGGGCTGGACGGAGTAGCACTTGACTCCGGGCAGATCGCGGCGCAGGCGCTTCGTGGTCCCGGTGAAGGTCCCGCTCGTACCCATCGCGGAAACGAAGTGCGTGATGGTGCCGTTGGTCTGCTTGATGATCTCAGCACCGGTGCCGTCGAAGTGCGCCTTCCAGTTGGCCGGATTGTTGTACTGGTCGGGATAAAAATAGCGGTCGGGATCCGAGCGGTAAATCTCGCGGCACATCAGGATCGCGCCGTCGCTGCCTTCCGCGGGGTCGCTGAAAATCGCCTCGGCGCCATAGGCCTTGAGGATGCGCTTGCGTTCCTCGCTGGCGTTTCCGGGGAGCACGAGCTTCACCTTATATCCGCGGTTGGCGCCGATCATGGCGTAGGCGATCCCGGTGTTGCCGCTAGTCGAATCCAGGATCGTGCGGTTGTGGTTGAGCTTGCCGGAGCGTTCCCCGTCGAGCACCATGTTGAGGGCGGCGCGGTCTTTCACGCTGCCACCGGGATTGAAATACTCGGCCTTGGCGAGGATCTCGATCCCCGGGAACTCCAAAGGGATTCTCTCCAGGCGCAGCAAGGGCGTGTTGCCGACGGTGGCGAGCAAGGGCTCGGCTTCGGTACGCGCTAAATGGGGAACAGGTAAAGCGTTGGCCATAGCCACTTCTTTCGATTCAGACGCCGGCTGCCTGGATGCGGATTTGTATTTCCATGCAACCAAAGGAATTAGACAGTCCTTTGAGTATGCTCGGATTGTATCAATGGCCCTAATCTCTGTCAAGAAAGGGGGAAAAGGCCGGGAGGGTCAAGAATGGGTGAAACGCATGGCTTCCCTCCCCGTTTTGCCTGTTATAATAGCTTGGCCTTTCGCCCTAGTTTGTACTCCCCTACAGGTGCTCAACGCGCAGGGCAACCCGATCGCACGAGCGCCAGTGACGTTCGCGGTGCCGACTCTGGCCCAAGGCGTGGCGGGGCGGTATTCACCGGTGGTGCGCTGACGGTAACGCTGAGCACGAAACTCACTTGGATTTGCTACATCGCCGAAGTTGACCTCCGGCAATCCGCTAGTAAGTATCCAGGCGACGACGGCCGCCAGCGTTGTTTCGACGAAGGCGGCAGCCGTGCGGGTGGATGGGCCTCCCAGTTTCATCGCGCCGACGGTTTCGTCGGATTCCCTTTCGTTCTTCATGGTGCTTGGCGATAAGGCGGCGCCGTTACAGACGCTCTCGGTGACTCCGGGCAGCGGCGATGTGCGCATCGTTTCGGATTCCGAGTGGCTGAAATTCAATCAGCGTAGCCTCTCCTTTCTGGATGTTGCCGCGAAGCTCCTGGAGGGTGCGATATCGGCCGGCGAGATGGTACGGCTGGGCGGCAATAACCTGGCCTGCGACGCGACCGCGAGGGTGCTGGTGGATGGCGATGCTGCGCAGGTGCTGAGCGCCAACGCGAACGAGATCCGCCTGATTGTGCCGGACAGCGTCTCCGGAAAGAAT
>JAOAPT010000600.1 GCA_025463045.1 Candidatus Solibacter sp. | reverse complement strand
CTCCCTCACGGTCGCGGCTCGGATTAAGTGTGTTCTTCAACAGCGGGACGACGATGAAGCCTCCGCCAAGCCCGTAAGCGCTCCGAGAACGCCGGTGACGGCACTGCCGAGAGTGAGAAGGGCGGTGAATTCCCAGATATTCATGAGTGCGTCACGGTCAGCTATATCGCACACAATGCATCGTGTCAAGAGGCAGGTACGGGCGCGGGCGATCGGGGCGTGCGGCTGCGTCGTATCCACCCGACTACGGAGATGACGCTGCCGACGGCGCAGACGACGACCAATCCGATGAGAAACCACTGTAAAGCGGGTGCCTGCACCCATTGCAGAATGTTCTTGCCGAAGCGGAGCGCGAGCGCGCCGAGAATCGTGAAGCGGGCCATGCGGGCCGCGCCGATGATTGCGAGCATGCGCCATCGCGGGTATTGCAGAGCGGCGGCGGCCATCACGAACGGCGTGAAGGGAAACGGCGGCGGCAGAATCGAGGCGAGGACGAGTGCCCAGGCGGCGTTCTTCTCGACCTTACATTTCACGTACTCGAGACGCTTGCGCGGAAGCTGTTTCTGCAGCCCTTTTTCGCCGGCACGCCGCAGGACAACGTCGACCAGCAGGCATCCGAGGACGCTGCCGGCCGTGGACATGAACGCGTAATAAAGCATCGCGTGGATGGTGCGGGCGCGTGCCGACATGGTGACGACCAGAAGGTCGTTGCCGAGCGGTGCAAACAGGAATGAGGAGTCGAGAATTCCAAGCAGGAGCAGGCCGGGCCCCCCGAGTTTCCAGAAGAAAACGCCCAGAACCTGTGCGATGTGTCTCATCCGGCGACATAACGTACACGCGAGGCTCCAGGGTGAGCAGGCGTACGATTGCGGCGCGGTAAATTTGGAGCATGGACGCGCGCGACGAGTTCCTCCGAGAGGCTATTTGGCACGGTCCACGGGATCTCGCGGAAGCAATTCTGACCAGGCACCCCGAGATTGCGGAAGACGACATCTTCGTCGCCGCGACCCTTGGGGACGATGAAGCAGTGCGCAGACTCATCGCGGACGATCCTCGCTCGGCAACGGCGAAGGGGGGACCTCGGGAATGCGACGCGCTGACCTATCTGTGCTTCTCGAAATACCTGCGGCTGGATCGGACGCGCTCGGCGGATTTCGTGCGAACGGCGACGGCTCTGTTGGACGCGGGAGCGAGCGCGAACACGGGATTCTGGGAGCCGGACCATCAACCAGCGCCGGAATGGGAAAGCGCGATCTATGGCGCGGCGGGGGTGGCGTTTCACCCCGAGATCACGCACCTGTTACTCGAGCGCGGCGCGGAGCCGAACGACGAGGAGACGCCGTATCACTCGCCGGAGACCTATGACAACTCGGCGCTGCACGTGCTGGTGGAGAGCGGCAAGCTAACCGCCGACAGTCTGACCACGATGCTGTTGCGCAAAGCGGACTTCCACGATTTGAAGGGCATCCGCTATCTGCTGGAGCACGGCGCGGATCCCAATCGCGCGACTCGTTGGCGCGTAACGGCCTTCCAGCAGGCGGTGCGGCGCGATAACGCGCTCGCCAATATCGAGGCGCTGCTGGATCACGGAGCGGACCCGCGGACTGCGATCGCGCTCGCGGCGCGCAGGGGACGCGCGGACGTGCTCGATGCGATCGAGCGCCGCGGAGTCGCCATCGAGGTCCAAGGTGTAGATGCGTCGATAGCGGCGTGCGCGCGGGATTCCAGCGAAGCGGCCGCAAGCCCCGAACTCCTCGCACAGGGCGGCAGGCTGCTCGCCGAATTCGCGGGGAATAATAACGCGCGAGGTGTCGCGCGGCTGCTGAATCTCGGCGTGCCCGTGGACGCCCGGTACGCGGGCGACGGGTATTTCGGAATCGCGAAGGGCAGCACGGCGCTGCACGTGGCGGCCTGGCGCGCGGCACACGACGCCGTGCGTCTATTGATCGAACGGGGCGCTGAGGTCAACGCGCTGGATGGGGAGGGTCGGACGCCGCTCGCGCTGGCGGTGCGGGCGTGCGTGGATTCATACTGGATGGAGCGGCGCGCACCGGAATCCGTAAAGGCGCTGCTGGACGCGGGCGCGTCGACCACGGGCGTCCCATATCCTTCCGGCTATGCGGCGGTAGACGAGTTGCTGCGGCGGTCCAGGTGACGGCGGACCTCGCACGTCAGTTTGGCGCCGGCGACAGGCTTGGCCAGGTACGCCGTGAAGCCGGCCTCGTAAGCGCGCTGCTGGGCATCGGGACGTGCTAAGGCAGATAGTGCGATCAGGGGAATATCGCAGAGGCGCGGAAGTTGGCGAGTGCGGCGGGCGAGCTCGAACCCGTCCATGTTCGGCATTTGGATGTCGGACAGGATGAGGTCGGGCAATAGGGTCTGCAGCAGGTCGAGCGCTTCCACGCCGTCGCGGGCAGTCTGGGTGGTGAACCCGGCCTGGCGCAGGGCATGGCTGGCGAGGCACAGGCAGATCGGGTCATCGTCAACGATCAGGATGGTTTCGGCCGGCATGAAATCCCCCCGCGAAAAGGTCTGGTTCAAAACATACTGGTTCAAACACAAGGCAGACCATTTGATTTTTATCCGTTAGACAGCATCGCGCAAGCTTACCTTGGTTAGCTCTGGAGCCTTGGTTCCATTTTTTTGCAACGGCAACTTCGCAAGAAAAGTACCGGCGGCGAGTACCAAAACCCGGCATTCGTCTGGGTACGTACCGCGTACTTAAGGGGTCAATTCTTCTTCCACTTCCGGGTGAGAATGGGGACACCATGATTCGAGCGATTCTCAATTCGGAACTGCCCGCGACAGAGGAATGGGTGGCGGAACTTTCTCCCGATCGCTACCGGACGATGCTCCGGCTGCTGCATGAGGACGACTGGCGTTTTCTGCGTGAACAGCGCGGCTTCCGCCCGGAGATGGAGAAGGTACTGCGCCGTCAGCGGGTGCAGATCTTTCAAACATACCTGCGGGCGCTTGAGTCGGATTTCCGTCGCCTCTGCGACGGGCTCAGGCAACAGGGCGCGCCGGCCATCGTGCAGCGGCAACTCGCGTTTGTCGGGCGAATGATGCTGGTGCGCGCGAAGCTTGCAATGTACCGGATGGGCGTCGGACGGGTCGTCGATGCCCGCGGACTGGTGCAGCTCTTCGACGAGACGCGAGCCCAATTGACAGCCACCGCACCGGAGTTGGTAGAACTTCCGGCGTAGTCGCTCAGTCCGCCCGCAGGCCGCCGCCGGATCGACGCACGTCGCGCGCACGGCCACGCCGCAATCCATGTCGCGGCGATTTCGCCCCCACAGTGACCACCCCACTGATCACCCCACTGATCACCCCACTGACCACCCACTGAAGAGATACCCAGACGCGGCCCGGAAACGGATTGGCCACGCTGCGCCTCTGTAATCGGTCAAATGAATTGACGGATGTGGTCAACTATCTAAATCGAGGACGCATGAGACTGATCGCTTTCGCCCTTTCCCTGACGGCTCTGGGCTTCGCCCAGGCGCCACCTCCACAGGCCGCACCGAAGGACGCCTTTGGAGGTCCGGGCGGATATTTCCGCTACAACACGGTACTCGGTGCGCTGGATGCCAATCACGACAACGTGATTTCGGCGGACGAGATGACGAATGCCACCGCGGTGCTGAAGACGTTCGACAAGAATCACGATGGCCTGTTGACGGCCGACGAGATCGTGCCCAAGATTCCCGAACCGCCTCCCGAGCCCGGCACGCAGGTCGAATCAATGGCGACTCAACTTCTCATATTCGATAAGAATCACGACGGCAAGCTCTCGAAAGCGGAGTTGCCGGCGCGCATGCACGGCATGTTCGACCGCGGCGACACGAACAAGGATGGCGTCTTGACCAGGCAGGAGATCGATGCGATCGAGGCTGCGCTGGCGCCGCCGAAGGGCGATCCGCAGCGCGAGCGAACCGGGCCTCCCGGCGGCTTCATCCGGCAGGATCCGATGCTGATCGCGCTCGATGTGGATCACAATGGCGAAATCTCTACTCCCGAGATGGAGAACGCTCCTGCGATGCTGAAGAAGCTCGACCGCAACGGCGACGGGCAGTTGACCGAGGACGAGTTGCGCCCGCGCCCGGCGACGATGTCCATGGATCAGGTCCTGACGAACATGATCAAGCAGTATGATAAAGACGGTGACGGCAAGATCTCCACCGCGGAGATGCCGGACCGGCTGCGAGCCATGTTCGAACGCGCCGATATCGACAAGGATGGCTTTGTGACCAGAACCGAATTGCAGGAATTGATCAAGCGGGAAGGCGGTCTGTACGGCGACCGCGCTCCGGCTCCTCCGTCGGCGCCGAAGAAATAAATCGAACAAACATTCCAAATCCAAGGCATCACCAAATGAAGAAATTTCTCCTTACGTTGACGGGCGCGGGATTGCTCGGATTGCTGTTGACTGCATCCACCATTCCGGCACGGCCGGGCAGGCCGTATGCCTACCGCTACGAGAACGTCCTGGGCACGTCGCTGGAATTGAAAGTGATGGCCAGTTCTGAGGCGGCGGCAGATCGGGCGGAGTCGGCGGCGCTGGCGGAAATCGATCGCGAGGCGAAGATTTTGAGCGCCTGGGATGCGACGAGCGAGTTCAGCAGTTGGTCGCGCGGCGTGGGCCGGGCGACGCCGGTATCGGCCGAGCTGATCGAAGTGCTCGGGCTGTTCGATCAATGGCGGGAACGCACGGGCGGCGCGCTCGACGCGTCGGCGGAGGCGGTGACGCGCGTGTGGAGGAAGGCCGCGGGCGAACATCGTATGCCGTCGGCGGAAGAGATTGCGTCGGCGGTGAGCGCCGTGAAGGGACGCCACTGGGAGCTCGACACCGAGCGCGGTACGGCGACGCATCTGGATCGCACTCCGCTGGCGCTGAATTCGTTCGCCAAGAGCTACATCGTGGGCCGCGCGGCGGATGCGGTGCTGGCGAACGAGGGCGTGAGCGCCGCAGTGGTGAACATCGGCGGCGACCTGGTGGTGCGCGGCAATTGGACCGAGCCCGTGCGGATCGCCGATCCGAAATCGGACGAGGAGAATGCGGAGCCGATCGCGCGGCTGAATATCCGCGACGCGGCCGTGGCGACGAGCGGGAACTACCGGCGCGGCGTGGAGATCGCAGGCCGCCACTATTCGCACATCGTGGATCCACGCACCGGACAGCCGGTCGATCACGTGATCAGCGCGACGGTCGTGGCGCGCGACGCAGCGGAGGCAGGCGCCCTGGCGACGACGATGTGCGTGCTGCAGCCCGAAGAGAGCGCGCGTCTGGCGGCGGCCCGTCCGGGAGTCGAGTACCTGCTGGTGGCGAGCGACGGCAAACGCACGGAGAGCAGTGGGTGGCAGCGCCTGCAGCAGGCAGCGGGAATCGCGATGTCGCCCGCGCCGGCTCCCGCCCCCTCGGCGGGCACGTGGGATCCTTCGTATGAGCTGACCATCAATCTGGAGATCGCACGCATTCAGGACGCGCGCGCGCGGCGCCCGTACGTAGCGGTGTGGATCGAGGACGCGGACAAGTTCCCCGTCCGCACGGTGGCATTGTGGTTCGAACGCGTGCGCTGGCTGCCCGAGTTGAAGGCGTGGTATCGCGACGATCGTCTGCGTGCGATGACGGAAGGCAACGACATCACGGGTTCGGTATCGAGCGCTACGCGGGCTGCCGGAAAATACAAGCTGAAGTGGGACGGCAAGGACAACAAGGGAAATCTGGTGAAGGCCGGCAAATACACCGTCTGCATCGAAGCGGCGCGCGAACACGGCACCTACCAGATCATTCGCAAGGAGATGGAGTTCACCGGCAAGCCCGCCGACCTGCAGATCCCCGGCCAGACGGAGTTATCGGCGATCTCGCTGGACTACCACAAGCTGTAGGCCTTACGTCAGCGCACGCTCCAAATCGGCGATCAAATCGTCGGTATGCTCCAGCCCGATCGAGAGGCGGAGAAGATTCTGCGGCGTGCGCGTGTCCGGCCCTTCGACGCTCGCGCGGTGTTCGATCAAGCTATGCGCGCCGCCCAAACTTGTAGCGCGAATAAACAGCTTGCACTTCGCGGCCACGCCGAGCGCAGTCTCGCGCGTGCCGCGAACCTGGAACGACAGCATTCCGCCGAACGCCGACATCTGGCGCGCGGCGATCTTGTGTCCCGCGTGATCGGGCAGTCCCGGATAATGCACCTTCTCTACCGCGCGATGGACGGCGAGGAAGCGCGCCACCTTCATCGCGTTCTCCGATTGGGCGCGCACGCGCCACGGCAGCGTGTCGATGCCGCGCAGCGTGAGCCAGCAATCGAAAGGCGAGGGCACGCTGCCCCCATAGCGCTGCGATTTACGGGCGCGTTCGAAGAGATAATTCTCGTGTCGCGTGATGAGCGCGCCGCCGATCACGTCGCTGTGGCCGCCGAGATACTTCGTCGTCGAGTGCGCCACCATGTCGATGCCGCAATCGAGCGGCTGCTGCAGCACCGGCGTCGCAAACGTGCCATCGCAAACCGTGACGATGTTCGGTCCCGCCTGGCGCGAGAGCGCGACAATCGCGGTCAGGTCGGTGATCTTCATCAGCGGGTTGGATGGTGTCTCGACCCACACTAAGCGCGTGCTCGGACGCAGCGCGGCGTGGAAGTCGTCGATGTTCGTCATATCGACATAGCTGGTCTCGAGTCCCCATTTTCCGAAGACCTCGCCGATGACCTTGCGGAGTCCCCAGTAGACGTCGTCCGGCGCGACAATGTGGTCTCCGGGCTCCAGTCCCTGCACCAGCGCGGTGACCACCGCGAGGCCGCTCGAGAAGCACAGCGCCTGCGTGCCGCCTTCCAGCGACGCAAGGCATTCCTCCAGCGCGCGGCGGTTGGGATTGTCCTCGCGCGAATAGCTGAAGCCGCGCGGATATTCGCCTGCCGGGCTGCGTTCGAAGGTCGTGGAAAGGTGGATGGGTGTTGTGACCGCGCCGGTGGCGGGGTCGATGTGCCTTCCGGCGTGGACGGCCCGGGTCTCGATTTTCATCAACTGTTAGTGTAACGTTACGCTGCTGCGCGGTATGCCCCACCCACTTCTGGTGTCTGCTGCTGGCGCGGCCACCACGGCTTTGTTCAATATCGGAATCGGGCCGGTTCCGGACACGCGCGGCTCCTCCCTCCACGCCGCCCCCTTCCCTCCTGTTATCCTCAAAAAAGGCAGTAGAATTCTCACGTTCGTCCCCATGAAAAAACTTCTTGCACTGAACCGTAGCGAAATCGCTATCCGCATCCTGCGCGCCGCCAACGAATTGGGCCTGCGCACGGTGGCCATCTATTCGAAGGAAGACAAACTCGCGCTCCATCGCTTC
>JAOAPT010000582.1 GCA_025463045.1 Candidatus Solibacter sp. | reverse complement strand
TTCACCTTGCTTCGCAAACTGGGCACCGCCACCACATAGCGGGCTGTCGTGGCGCACGCACTTTTGCGTGCCGTGTCGAGAGTTCCGAAGGATCGCAAGCGGGCCACTTGACGCCAAATCAAACTGGTGCGTTTTTAAGTACTTGCTCTAATTAAGACTAGCCGTCGGAATGGCTTCAAAATCTATCGGGAGCATTGCACACAAATGAGGCGGGGTATAGACTAAAGCCGACACCTTGGGACGGGAGTAGCATGTCGCCAAGTGAGCCCGCCGGATCGACGGATAACCATACGCCGCCTCTGACCACAGGCAGCAGATTGGGAAGGTTGGCAGGCATCGGCGTCGTTCTTCTGGGTGTTGCTGGGGCATTTCTCTATCTGGGCGGCTGGTTCACTCCACACGCGTTGACGCCTGCGCGGTTTGTCGACGCTTTCGAGCGGGTGGCCGGAATCCATTCCGGTTTCCGCCGCAATCACGCGAAGGGAGTGTGCGTTAGCGGTTTTTTCGAGAGCAACGGTCAGGGGACGCGCCTCTCGAAGGCGGTAGTCTTCAGAACTGGCCGAATGTCCGTCATCGGCCGCTTCTCTTTTGGCGGCGGCAACCCCTATGTTGCCGATGCGCCCGATATGGTCCGCGGCCTGGGACTTCTGTTTTGGCTGCCCGATGGCGAGGAATGGCGAACTGCGATGATCAATCTCCCGGTGTTCCCTGTGAATACTCCCCAAGCATTTTTCGACAATTTGCTTGCAGGGGAGCCCGATCCCCAGACGCATAGGCCCAATCCGGCAAAAATGGACGCATTCCTCGCGCGCCATCCCGAAAGTGTGCCGGCGTTGAAAATCATCAAGGAGCGCGCAGTGTCGTCCGGTTTCGAGAACACCACATTCAACAGTCTCAATGCCTTCCGCGTTGTGGATGCGGGCGACGCAGCGATTCCCGTGCGCTGGTCGATGGTGCCGGTGCAGCCGTTTGTAGCCACGAATACGACAGCGGCAGCTCAAGGAGACAAGAATTATCTTTTTGACGCGCTGATCGCGAGCATCCTTCAGCGTCCGCTCCAATGGCACCTGATTATCACAGTCGGGCAATCCGGCGACGTGACTGACGATGCCAGCATCCCGTGGCCTGAGGGGCGCGAGCAGGTGGATGTGGGAACTCTGACGCTCGATTCGGTTGAAAGTGATGATACCAGCCCGGCCCGAGACATCAATTTCGATCCGTTAGTTTTGCCGGCCGGAATGGCGCCGTCCGATGATCCTCTGCTTAGCGCTCGATCGGCGGTTTATTCACAGTCGTTTACAAGACGGGCAGGCGAGACGAAAAAGCCGAGCGCGATCACGCCTTCCGAGGTGCGGAGGAAAGGAGGATGACGGCTGACCGGCAGCAATTCACGGTTTCGATGCGGGTCCTGCACTGGTTGATGGCCGCGCTGGTCCTGACCATGCTTGGCATTGGCGTTGCCATGGTCGCATCGCTTGCCGACTACCACGCCCTGGTTTCCCTCCATCGCCCGTTGGGTATCGTCATCCTGCTTCTGGTGGTGATTCGATATGTGAACCGGCGCTTCTCTGCCCTGCCTCCTTTTCCCGCCACCATGTCGTCTCGGGAACGCTTCGCCGCGTCGGCGTCCGAACTGTTGTTGTATACATTGCTGTTCGTTCAGCCGCTCGTCGGCTGGGGGATGTTGTCCGCGGCGCGCTATCCGATCGTACTGTATGGGTGGCTGCATCTTTTCCCCATCCTTCCGCACAGCGCCATGTTGTACGCAGTGCTGCGGAAAACGCACACGGTCCTCGCCTACCTGTTATTCCTGACGTTCATCGCTCATTTTGGAGCTGTTCTGTTTCACACGCTGATCGTGCGAGATGGGATGTTCGACCGTATGGTGCCGTGGAGAGTCCGCGCAGGCTAGCGGGTCCTGGCAACACAGCAGCCGAACTCGGGTCCGCCGTTGGCAATCGTATTGTCGGTCCGCGACATGCGCCAACCGGCAGTTGTGGCGAGAGGTCAACTTGACGGGAAACGCGCAAACCGGACACGCGCGCTGGATTACTCCAGCGCGAATACCCACACCGAGCCGCCGTCCGGCATGGGAGGAACCTCGCCCGGATACAATCGGGCCATAGTCGCCACCTCGCCACCGGCGTCTTGGCCCCAGCCTGCCAACACAGCGATGTATTGCTTCCCGTTGACCGAGAAAGAAGTCGGCGGCGCCTCGATGCCGGAACTGAGCGGAAACTCCCACAGCAGCTTCCCAGTGGTCGCATCGAAGGCATGGAATTTGCGGTCGGCGGTTCCTCCGCTGAACACCAGTCCTCCCCCAGTAGCGAGCATCGATCCCCAGTTTGGCGATCTCGCGTAATTATGGGTCCACACCTTCTCTCCGGTGTCGACATTCCACGCCTGCACTTCGCCGAAGTGGTCGGCGCCGGGCACGATCAAGGGAGGAAAGCCGCCCTGGATGCCGACGAAAGCCCTTCCCGATGTGTACGTGACATTCGGCGCGCCTCCGTTGTGTCCGCAGATATTGTTGTTGGCCGGGATATAGATCATGCGCGTCTTTGGACTATAGGAAATGGGCGGCCAGTTCTTCCCGCCGTGGACGCCGGGGCAGAATTCGGCCGGAGCGCCGGTGCCGGGCTTGTGCGCCGGATCGATATCGGGGCGGCCAGTGACGGGATCGACGCCGCGGATGACGTTGTTGAAGACGTAAGGCTTGCCTTCGACAAACTTGATGGGGCCGGCGCTGCGCTCCAGAAACCACAGGTAGCCGTCGCGCGCTACGTCGATCAGGCCCTTAATAGTCCGCCCGTTACGCTGGTAGTCGACCAGAATGGGTGGCGACACTTCGTCGTAATCCCACGAGTCGTTCGGATGGTATTGGTGATAGCCCTTGATGGCGCCGGTGGCGACGTCGAAAGCGATGGTAGAAGCAGTGTAGAGATTGTCGCCGGGGCGATTGTCGCCGATGGTGGGACCGCCGTTGCCGGTGCCGAAGAACGCAAGGTTGGTCTCCGGATCGTAGTTCCCGGTGACCCACACCGGAGCGCCGCCGGTCTTCCATTGCTCACCGCCGGCGGGCCAGGTATCGCTGCCGGGCTCTCCGGGAGCCGGAACTGTGAACGTGCGCCAAGCCTCTTTGCCGGTCTCGACATCAAACGCCGCCACAAAGCCGCGGATTCCGTATTCGCCGCCCGAGGCTCCCACCAATACCTTGCCGCCCGCGATCAGAGGAGCGAGCGTAGTGTAGTAGCCGGCTTTGTTATCGGCGACGCTCGTACTCCATACTTCCGTGCCGGTCTTAGCGTCCAGCGCGACGAGAACCGCCTCGCCCGCGCAGACGT
>JAOAPT010000563.1 GCA_025463045.1 Candidatus Solibacter sp. | reverse complement strand
TGATGATGCTCACGCTCTACAACTCCATCCAGAATCTGAACGAGTTCGTCGACGAAGCGACCTACCGGTTGAATGGCAAGGTCGAAATGAACGGTCCGCGCAATATCGGACTGGCCACCATGCAGGCGACCGGCGATATGCCGATGCCCGCACCAATGGCGCTCGCGTTGTGGCTGGGCGACAAATTCAATCGACTCTACGGCAACAACGTGAATCCGCCGGATGTGAAGGGCGTGACGATGAGTCTCGACCTGTTGCCGGAGCGGCGCGTCGCGACGATTGAAAGCGCCTGGGTCGCGAATTCCGAGGTTCAGGCCGGCGACGAACTGGCGGTCAAAGTTTCGCTCCGCCCCTACCGCGGCGAGGCGATTCAGCGCGAAGTGAAGGTGAAGATTCCCGCCGGGCTCGGCAAAGGCGACCATCGTATTCTGTTGAGCGATGCCGAGACATTAAACCGCATGCAGAGCGCGGCCGGGTTCATGAATCGCTTCATCGATCAGCCGGAGACCGTGTCGCTGCTCAATCAGGAACGCAGCAACAATCGCCTCTACGTTTCGCTGGTGCAATCCAGCCCGACCGCTTATTACGACGATAAGACGCTTCCCAGCCTGCCCTCCAGCGTGCTGAACGTGATGCAGGCCGGGCGCGCCTCGAACCGCTCTATGATCACCACGCCCGAAACGGCGTCGGAGCAGATCTCGATCCCGTTCGACTATATGGTGACCGGCAGTTACTCGCTGCGCATCCACGTGAAATAGACGTGAAATAGACAAGGTCAAATGAAAACTCTCACTGTTCTGCTGGCGGCAGCCGGCATTTTGTTGGCCGGCCAGACCCGCACCTGGACGCAGAGCGACTCCGCGGATTTCGAAAAAGGCATTCTCAAGAATCTGTCACTGCGCAGCGACGGACGTCTCTCGCTCGCGCCCGTCTCGCGCGAACTCTTCGATACGTCTTCGGCGTATTTGTGGGCGCTCGCGCAGGATTCCAAAGGCGTGCTTTACGCGGGCGGCGGCACAAGCGCCAAACTCTACCGCATTCCGCCCGACGGCAAGGGAAAGGTGCTGGCCGATCTCGACGCGCTCGAAATCCACGCGATTGCGATCGATTCGCGTGATCGCGTGTACGCCGCCACCTCGCCGGACGGCAAGGTCTATCGCATCACGGGCAATGGCAAGCCTGAAGTCTTCTACGATCCGAAGGCGAAATACATCTGGTCGCTGGCCTTCGATTCCGCCGGCAATCTGTTCGTGGCCACCGGCGATCAGGGCGAGATCCACCGCGTCACTCCCGACGGCAAAGGCAAGGTGTTTTTCAAGACGGAGGAGACGCACGTCCGCTCGATGGTGATCGATTCCAAGGGCAACCTGATCGCCGGCACCGAGCCGGGAGGTCTCGTGCTCCGCGTATCGCCGGCCGGCGACGGGTTCGTGGTTTACCAGATGGCGAAGAAGGAAGTCACGGCGGTTGCGGTGGCGCCCGATGGCGCGATCTACGCTGCCGCCGTCGGCAACCGGCAGAGCGGCCCGCCACCCGCGCCCACCCCTTCGCCCGCTCCGGCGCAGGTGCAGGTGAATAGTCAGGGCGGCGCGGCGGCGCCACGCCAGCCGAATCCTCCGCCCACGGCTTCGGTTGCGCCCGCCGGTGTCGCGGGGGGCACCGAGGTTTACCGCATCGATCCCGATGGCGTTCCGCGGCGGGTCTGGACGCACGCGCAGGACGTAATCTACGCGATCGCGTTCGATGCCACGGGCCGCGCGCTGCTCGGCGCGGGCAACAAGGGAAATCTCTATCGAATCGAATCGCCCACTCTGTCGACCGCGCTGCTGGTGATGCCTTCCACGCAGGTGACCGCGCTTCGGATGACTGGTGGAGGACATCTTTACGCTGCGACGGGAAACGCCGGGAAGGTCTACGAGATCGGGCCTGCGATTGAGGCGACCGGCTCTGTCGAAAGCGATGTCTTCGATTCGAGCAACTACTCGATGTGGGGCCGCGTCAGCCTCGAAGGCAGCCTCAACGGGGGACAGATCAGTCTCGCGACGCGCAGCGGTAATCTCGATCAGCCGCAGAAGAACTGGAGTCCATGGGCGCCCGTCGGGGCCGGATTGAAGGGCGGACGCTCCGCCTCTCCCGCCGCGCGATTCGTGCAGTGGAAGGCGACGTTCGCGGCGGCGAGCGGAACTTCACCGGAGCTCGACTCCGTCGATGTGGCGTACCTGCCGAAGAATCTCGAGCCGCGCGTCGACGAAATCGAAGCCACGCCGCCGAACTACAAATTTCCGACGTCCTCGATCTCCTCGCTACTGATTGTGCAATCCACGCTCTCGCTGCCGCCGATCGGCAAGCATGCGACGACCAGCGGCGGTCCTCCGATGACGCTCGATACCACGCCCGCCATGCAATACGCGAAAGGCTTCACAGGCGCGCGCTGGTCGGCGCAGGATCCGAACGGCGACCCGCTGATTTTCACAGTCGAGATCCGCGGCGTGAAGGAAACCGAGTGGAAGCTGCTCAAGGACAAGGTGAGCGAAAAGTATTTGACGTGGGATTCCACGGCGTTCCCCGATGGCGAGTACCGCATCCGCGTGACTGCATCCGACGCGCCGGGCAATCCGCCCGCCGAGGCGCTCACGGCGCGTTTGGAAAGCGGCGCCTTCTGGATAGACAACACACCCCCGAAGGTGACGGGACTCTCGGCCACGCGCAACGGCGCCCAGCTAATTGTGAAGTGGCACGCCGCCGATGCGTTGAACGATATCGGCAAGGCCGAGTACTCGCTCGACGGCGGCGAGTGGAAGGTGGCAGCGCCGGTCACGCGCTTGAGCGACGCACAGGAACTCGACTACGAACTGGCACTCGACGCGCCTCCGGGCGAGCACACGATCGCGGTCCGCATGGAGGACGACTACGGGAATCAGGTAGTCGAGAAGGTCGTCGTCCGGTAGATAGCCCGGTAAAAGGCCAGTACCCCTCGCAATAAATTGGAGCAGCAAAACTTGCCAAAGCAGGTATACTTACCGGGTCGTCTTGCGCGAATGCCGGGAGGGGAGATAACGTGCCGATCTACGTGGAATATGATGTCTTGAAACAAGACTTACTGGGCAAAGATGCTCTGTTCGGCGATCGATACGGGTACAGCGGAATTGGTTTCCCCGACATTGGTCCGGCCATCCGCATGAAACATCCCGGCGGTGTAAACCTGATCGTCGTCGCACCTGTGAGCTTCTGCGGATGGACCCCGGTCGCCCGAAACGACGGCACCTTGGCTGTGCTGATCGGCTTGCTGCGTCCCGCGGTGACAGCCGGCGTATCGGCCGCACAGAAGAATGGCGTGGGAGGGAAATCGAACGTCAGCATTATTGGTGTGCTGAGGTCTGCCTTGGCGCCCGGCGGTGAGCTTCACTTCGTGAACGATCGCGATGGGCGTCTGGTGCAAGCGGCATAGCTGCCCGTCAAGATAGCGGCAGATACGAGGTAAAGTTGAGGCATGG
>JAOAPT010000556.1 GCA_025463045.1 Candidatus Solibacter sp. | reverse complement strand
GTGGACGCGGACGCATTGTCTGTCACTTTCACCGTGAAGCTGCTCGAGCCGGCGGCCGTCGGCGTTCCGGAAATCGTGCCGTTCGCGGCGAGTGTCAATCCCCCGGGCAGTGTTCCAGTGGCGATCGTCCATGTGTACTGCGGAGTTCCGCCGGACGCCGCGAGGGTTTGCGAATAGAACGTCCCGACAGTCCCGCCTGCCAGCGAGGATGTGGTGATCCGCAATGCGGCTGGTGCGATTGCAATCGAGAGCGCGGCAGTCGCCGACACGGACGCACTGTCCGTCACCTTGAAGGTAACGCTGCTCGATCCGGCGGCCGCCGGCGTTCCTGCGATCGTGCCATTCGCCGCAAGAGTCAATCCCGCAGGCAACGTTCCGGTCGCGACTGTCCAGGTGTACGGCGGTGTTCCGCCTGCCGCAGCGAGAGCTTGCGAATAGGGCGTCCCGGCAGTCCCGCCCGGCAGCGACGATGTCGTGATCCGCAATGCGGCTGGTGCGATTGCGATCGAGCGTTGGGCGGTGGCTGACGCGGATGTGTTGTCCGTGACTTTGATCGTGAAAGTGCTGGATCCGGCCGCGGTGGGCGTCCCGGAGATCGTGCCGCTGGTCGAGAGCGTCAATCCCGCCGGCAGCGTTCCGGTGGCGATTGTCCACGTGTACGGCGGCGTTCCGCCGGATGCGGCGAGAGCTTGCGAATAGGGCGTTCCGACAGTCCCGCCCGGCAGGCCGCCCGTCGTGATCGTCGAAGGAGCCGGGGCCACTGTCAGCGACAGCGCCTTCGTCGCGCTGCCACTCTCGCTATCGGTGAGCTTCACCGTGAAGTTCGCAGTGCCGGCACTTGAAGGTGTCCCGCTAATCACACCCGTGGCAGGGGCGAGGCTCAACCCGAGCGGCAAACTGCCGGTCGATATCGACCAGGTAACCGGAGCCACTGCACCCGTTGCGGCCAGAGTCGCGGAGTAGGGTGTTCCGGCTGTCGCGTTCGGCAGCGTGGACGTCGTGATCGCCGGATTGGACCCGACGGTGATCTGCAGCGCCTGCGTGTCGCTGTTCCCGTTGGTGTCTTCCACTTGGACGGTGAACGGGGAAGTTCCGGCGCTCTGCGGCGTGCCGCTGATGACGCCCGCGCTTGTGAGCGTGAGGCCCGCGGGCAGCGTCCGGTCCGAGATCGACCAGGTGTAGGGCTGCCGTCCACCGGTTGCGGAGAGTGTTTGGGAGTACGAACTGCTCACGGCGCCGGATGGCAGAGAGGTTGTGGTGACGCGCAGCTTGCCCTGTCCTCTACCTGGCGCCGGGGCCAGCAAGCCAGCGAGCACAATCAGTGAGAGCGGTCCCGCGTACGGAACGATACGGCTCATTGGCAGAGTACGCATTTTGGTGGCGGCTTTCGATCCGATGAACTACTGCGGTCCTCCGAAGCTGGGTGTGCCCGGTACGACGATGGTCGGAGGGGTCGAAGGCGCGGCGGTTTGCGATTTACCACCGCGGAATGCCACCGCGGCTCCGCCTGCCGCTGCCGCGCCGACAATCGCCAGGATAGCGATGGTGCGCGTGGAGGTGTGGGAGCCCGGGTCCACATTCGTTTGCGTGATGGATGCGGACGCCGTGCGCCCGGCCTTCGAAGCGCTCACGCGAATCTGGTATGCGCCGGCGAGCCGGTTGGCGTGCAGACCACGCGCGACGGCTTCGCCACGATCGTCGGCGGTCAAGGTCAGGCTGCGGCCGCCGTCTCCGAAGGTCGCACCGGCGCCGCTCGCGGGCAGGAGAAAGGTGACGACCGCACCGGGAACGCCCTGATTGTTGGCGTCTTCCACGCGAACAACCGGTTCCTTCGCGCGCGGCGCGCGGACGTTGTTGATCGCGCCTTCTCCCTCCAGAACCACCACGTGAAGCGGACTGTCTTGCGCTGCAAGTGTGAGGTTAAGAACAAGCAGGCCCACCATTCCCTGGACAACCATGGCTTTCTTATACCGCATGCAGTCCGGGCCTCCAAGACTGCTGCCAGAGCATCTGTAAGCAATCGCTCCCTGGGCAGGTGAATCCACCTGTTCACTTCGGCGCTTCGCCTATAAGCTTGAAGAGGCGCGGGCCTCGAGATCATGCACTCTACGGCTTTCGATACGGAACTGGAACTCTGGGAAGTAGACGGCGTTGCCCGGATTGAATACTCGCGCGCAGTGATGGAGCAACTGCGCATTGACGCGGTGGACGGCTTTCATCGGCTGGCCCACGGGGGCGTCGAGATCGGCGGTGTTCTGTTCGGCGTGCGCGAAGGGAGTGCCGTGAAGGTACTCGCTCATCGGGCGCTGGAATGCGAACACGAGTTTGGCCCCTCATTTACTCTTTCCGAAAACGACCGGCGCGCGCTCGAGGGTCTGCTGGCGTTGCCGGCGAGTGCTGAACTCTCCGGAATGGAGCCGGTCGGCTGGTATCACTCTCACACCCGCAAAGAGATTCTGTTGACCGAAACAGACCTGGAGTTATACCAGAAGTATTTCCCGGAACCCTGGCAGATCGCGCTGGTGCTGCGTCCGAATCGCTTCGATCCGGTTCGCGCCGGCTTCTTCTTCCGGGAGCCGGATGGCACGATTCAGGCAGAGGCTTCGCGGAACGAGTTCGTGCTGACGCACTCGCGCAGGTCGAACACGCACGCGGCCCCGGATCTTGTACCGATGCACGCAGTCGCTCTTCCCATGAGCACTCCGATTTCGCTGGGTGCTGCGATCGAACTAACTCTCGCCGATCGGGTGAGTTCGCCGCCCGCTAAGTTCGTTGGGGAAAAGTCGATTGAGCCGCTTCCGCTTCCGCCGCGCACCAGGCGGGCTTTAGGGACTTGGATACTGCTCGCGGCAGCGATAGTCATCATCACCTCGGGAGTTCTGTACCTGATTTTCGGTTCGAGTAAACCGGCCGTGCTGTCGCTGCGCGCGGTGGATGTGGGAGGGCAACTGCGCGTCGACTGGGACCGGAACTCGAGCATCATCGCGCAGAGCCAAAGCGGCATTCTGGAGATTGAAGACGGCCCCGCGAAGGTGAACGTGGACCTCTCCCCGGAACATCTTCGCGCCGGCAATATCACTTACCTCCGAAACAGCGGCAGCGTGCTCGTACGTCTCTGGGTGCGGGGCGCCGATGGCAAGGTGGGCATGGAGATGACCCGCTTCCTCGGAGCGCCGGTGAATGTTGCAGCCGCGCCGGTCCCCGAGCCGGTCAGCACAGGTTCCGCGGACCGATCGGCGGACGATGGGGCAGAAGCCGCTCCGTCCCCGCGCGAACGAGCACCGCGCGACGAATCGTCCGCCGGAAGCTCGAGGACCTTCCCGAAGGAGGAGCGCGGCCCCATCCAGTCTGCCGCTGCGACTCCCGCCGCCCCAACGCGCCGGCCTTGGCCACCACCCTCAATCATGCAGCGGCAAGCGGAGCCGTCGTTTCCCGCGCCGCCTGTTGTCGCTGCGAACGGCATCTTCACGACACCCAATTTGCTTCCACGGCTGCCAGCGGCGGTGCCTCCAAAGCCGTCCGATCACTTTCCCGCGGAAGGGAAGATTATCTGGACGGGAAAACTTCCGCGAAGCGGCACGGTGCAAATTCTTGGGGATCGAGCATCGGTCGGACAGATCACGGGTGCGTTGCCCGGCACGGCAGTGCGGGTCCACATCTTTCCGGGGGAAATGACGCCTGACGGCGTTCGACTCTTCACCGCCGATCCGAGATTGGTTCGCTCTCGTGAGGCACCGGGTGCGCAGAACGGGTGGAATCGAACGGAGTACGTTTTGAATCGCCGCAAGTCGGACGACGTAGTCGTGGTGGAAGCGCCGACCGCGCAGAATGCGTGGAGCCGGCTGACGCTGCGCGCAGAACGCGGCGATCATTCGATCGTCGTTCTTCAATGGGAGCGGGTGCCCAGCGATGCCGCGCTCCGTACCTCGGGTGCGCAGTAACGCGCCTTACTTCTTCGCGGAACCGTCGGTCGTCATGTCCGGAGGCGTCACTGGTTTATCGTCACCGAAGTTGGCGACCAGATACTCGAGGATGGCTTCGCGGTCGGAATACTTGGTGCCCCATCCGGCCATCTTGTCGAGTTCCTTGTTCCATCCGGCGCGGCTGAGGCGGTTGGAGTGAATGATGCGCAGGCTGTGGCAGGGCAGGCAGGTGCGCTGCTCTTCCTGCCGTCCTTTTTCGATAACGGCCGGATCGGCGGCCACCGCCGCTGTAGTGAGGGCGAGCAAGACGAGCAGGGTGCGCATTATGCTTTCTCCACGGTGATGCCGACCTTATCGATGCCGTTCCACAGGTAGCCCGAAGGATTCCACGCAGGCACGATTGGCTGGACACGTCCGGCGGTATCGGTGGCGCGCGAGAGAATGGTGTAGTAGCCCGGCTCCTTCGGCGTCCAATTGAGATTGAAGAGGCGCCAGGCGAAGGGGAGCTTCTGCGTGGAGAGCTGCGCGGGCAGCCATTTTGCGCCGCCGTCGGTAGAGACCTCGACGCGCTCGATCGCGTTTTCGCCGGCCCATGCGAAGCCGCGAATCACCATTGGGGCGAGCGTGATTTTGCTCTGGTCCTCGGGGAAGGTGAGGGTGGACTTCACGGGCATGCCCTCGATCACCTCGAGCTCGGCGGGACGCGCCGGCGTGCCGGGCGGCAGCGCGTATTTCGGATAGCGATAGCCTGGGTTCATGAAGAAGCCGCCGCTCTCTTTCGCTGTCGGCGTGAGGCGGATGACCCATTTCACCCAGCTCGTGCCGTCCCAGCCGGGAACGACCAGGCGCGCGGGAACGCCGTGAATGTCGGGCGTCTCGCCGTTCATTTTGAGGGCGAGGAGAGTCGCGGGGTGCATTACCTTTTCCATCGGCATGCAGCGGACGAAGTCGGGGGTCTGCATGACGCCGGAATCGGCGCCATCGATCTCCAGGAATTTGGCTGCGGTGTTGACGCCGGCGAGCTTCAGCACATCGCTGAGGCGCGGGCCGGTCCACTCCGCGTTGCCAACGCCGCCACGCCCCCACTGGATGCCGGGCAGTTTCGGAGTGTAAAAGGCGCGGCCGTTTCCGGTGCATTCCAGGGTGGCCGGCACGGTGTGCTGCGGAAGTTTCTGCAGGTCGGCGAGCGTGATCTGGCTTTCCTTGGAGACCATACCGCTGATGGTGACGCGGTACTTGGCGGGATCAATCGCGGCGGGGCGCGGAATGTGCTGGCGGACGAAGAAGGCGTCGAGCGGAGTGACCCAGGTGTTGAGATACTTCACCGGAGTCTCGAGGTCTTCGGGCCGGTCGTTGTGCAGAATCAGGGGACGCTTGCCCGGTATGGTGATGCCGTCCGCGGCTTTGATTTTTCGGGCTGCGGCCGCGGCGATAAGCGCGGCAAAGAGTTGACGCCGGTTTGCTTGCATTGCACTCACAGGGTATGCCAGCAGACAGTAAATCCGCAAGCGCAGGCAACTGATACAAGCGCAGGCAACTGATATATGATGATCTCCACGTGTTGGAGGGATCATCCATGAAGATGCTTTTCCTGATGGCGGCCCTGATACTGCCGCATGCGCTTGATGCGCAGGTGTTGTACGGGTCGATCACGGGGAATGTCACCGATAAATCCGGCGCCGTGGTGCCGGGAGCGAGGGCCGAAGCCCTCAACGTAGATACGGGCGTTTCGCGTCAGACGCTCTCCGATGAGCATGGAACGTACGCGTTCGGCGATCTGCAGGCGGGCAAGTATCGCGTGACGATTCAGGCGCAGGGCTTGAGCAAGCTCGTGCAGGAGAACATCGAGCTGGAATCGAACACCGTGCGGCGCGTGGACGCGGCACTCGATGTGGCGGTGGTGAATGAGAGCGTGTTTGTCACGATGGACGCTTCCACGGTGTCGCTGCAGACGGATCGCGTGGAGGTGAACACGCAGATTCCGCAGCGGCTGATCGAGGACATGCCGCTGCCCAACAGCCGCAATTTCCAAAGTCTGTTGGATCTGGTGCCGGGCGTGTCGCCGCCCGCGGCATCGCATTCCGAGGCGGGAAATCCGACGGGCGCGCTGGCGACGAACGTCAACGGCACGTCGTACAACAACAACGGGACGCGCGTCGATGGCGCGGTGAATGGATATCCGTGGCTGCCCGAGATCATCGCGTACGTGCCGCCGGCCGAGGCGATCCAGGGCGTCAGCGTATCGACCGGAAACTACGACGCGGAGCAGGGAATGGCGGGCGGGTCTGCGGTCAACGTGACGATGAAGAGCGGGACGAACTCGTTTCACGGCGCGGCGTGGGAGTACAACACGATCAGCGCACTGAAGGCGCGCAACTTCTTCTATAAGGGCGGACCGAACAATCCGAAGTACATCAACAATCAGTTCGGGGCGACGTTCGGCGGACCGATCAAGAAGAACAAACTGTTCTTCTTCTGGGCCTACGAGCGGATGATGAAGCGGCAGGCGGCGTCGGCATTTCAGAGCGTGCCGCTGGCGCAAATCCGGCAGGGCGATTTCAGCATCACCAGCACGGTAATCTACGATCCGCAGACCGGCAATGCGGATGGCACAGGGCGTACGCAGTTCCCGGGCAACAAAATCCCGGCGAACCGTTTCAACTCGGCCGCGGTGCAGATGGCGGCATTGTTGCCGCTGCCCACGCAGGGCGGCACGTCGTCGAACTACTTCGCGATTGGGCACTACTATTTCAACAAGTACAGCAGCGATATCAAGATTAATTACACGCCGAGTGAACGCAGCACGGTGTTCGGGCGCTATAGCTTCCTGCCCTACGACATTTTCGACCCGCCGTCGCTCGGCGCTGCGGGGGGCGCGGCATTGAACGGCGGACAGCCGGGGCACGCGGTGGGAACAGTGCGCAATACGGCCGTCGGCGGGACGTACACGATTTCGCCGACGCTGCTGGTGGATGGCGCGGTGGGTTACACGCGGCAGTCGATCAGCGGGCGCAACGTGGACATCGGGACGAACTTCGGGTCCGACGTGCTGAAGATTCCGGGGACGAACGGGTCGCTCGATCTGCAGGGCGGCATTCCGTTTTTCAGCGTGAGCGGTTGGACATCGTTCGGGAATCCGAACGTGTCGAACCCCTTCGTCTTCCGCGACAACCAGTACACCGTGTCGGGCAACGCGAGTTGGATCAAGCCCAAGCACTCGATGCGCTTCGGGTTCGACTACGTGCGCTACGGCATCAATCATTTTCAGCCTCAGTTGAAGTACGGCGCGCGCGGCGGCTTCGCTTTCACGGGCGGACTGACGACGCGCAATGGCGGCGCGGCATCGAACGCGTACAACGGGTGGGCCGATTTCCTGCTCGGATTGCCGCAAGCGATGGGGAAGGATTATCAGTTCATCAATCCGGGGACGGTGCGCGAGAGCTCGGTCGGGCTGTATGCGCGCGATCAGTTCCAGGTGCATAAGAATCTGACGATCACGTACGGGCTGCGCTACGAATTCTATCCGCTCTCGAGCCGCGATCATTTCGGTTTCGACCGTTACGATCCGACGACGAACCAAGTACTGCTGGGCGGGCTCGGCGGCGTGCCGCGGAATACTGGGGTGGATGCCGGGCTCGGTGTGATCGCGCCGCGATTGGGCGTGGCGTGGCGGCTGGGACAGAAGACGGTGATCCGCGCTGGATACGGCATCACGGTGGATCCGAATAACTTCCGCGCGATGCGCGACGCGTATCCGGCGGTGATCTCGCAGCAACTCAGCGGGCTGACCAGCTATCGCGCGGCGGGCAGCCTGGAGACGGGACTGCCGCCGGTAGACTTCCCGGACATCAACACTGGCAAGCTGGTGTTTCCGGCCGGACTCGGCACAACGACTTACCCGACCTCGATACACCGGGGGTATATCCAGTCGTATAACTTCACGCTGCAGCGGCAGATCGGCAGCGGGATCAATTTGCAGGCGGGGTATGTGGGGACGCGCTCGGTGCGACAGTTCGCGCACGTGAACATCAACGCGGCGGCTCCGGGAACCGGGAACGCGGGGCGTCCGCTGAATGTGCTGTGGGGGAATAGCTCCGACATCGTGGTGGTCGAGCCGTACAATTCGTCGCGGTACAACTCGCTGCAGACGCAGGCGTCGAAGCGCTTCCACGGCGGGTCGCAAATCCGGCTGGCGTATACGTTCAGCCGCGCGATCGACTACGGCGATAATAGCGATTCGAGTCTGACGTGGGCGTGGGGACCGATGCAGTATCGCAATAAGGCGCTCGCGGGTTACGACCGGACACACAACCTGAAGCTCTTCGGCACGTACGATCTTCCATTCGGAAGAGGGCATCAATTGTTCAATCGCGGAATCGCGAAAATGATCGCGGGCGGCTGGCAGGTGAACGCGATCATGTCGCGCGTGAGTGGAAGTCCGTTCACCGTCGGGTCGTCGGGCACGTCGCTGAATGCGCCGGGGAATACGCAGACTGCCGACCAGATTCTGCCCGACGTGGAGATCTTTGGCGGGGTCACGGGGTATTTCGATACGAAGGCATTCGCGTCGGTGACAGGCGTTCGGTTCGGCAACTCGGGGAGAAATATTCTGCGCGGACCGGGATACTTCAATCTGGATTCGAGTGTGTTCCGAAGTTTCCGAGTGCGTGAGGGAGTGCGGATTCAATTCCGCGCGGAGGCATTCGGCGCGACGAATACGCCTCGTTTCGCCAATCCCTCGGCGACGGTGACGAGCGGCGGGTTTGGAAACATTACGTCGTCGAGCGGAGAGCGGCAGTTGCGGTTCGCGATGAAGCTGAATTACTAGCGCGGGATGATGGGCGTTCGCTTCGCCACTATGTTGCCTTCCACCTTCCACGCGCGGCCGGCGAAATGGTCGTGGCGGAGGCTCTCGACTTTCCAGGGGCTGTCACCAAGGGTTTGATTTGGCGGACGCGAGGCTGATGATTGGCCAGCGCAATGGAATCTTGCCCAATGCCTTTGGAGGGGGGAAGCCGTTGCCGATACCGAGGGCGGATGTAGATAGTGAGGCCGATTTGATCGAACTCGTGACGCTTTCCGTCCACGTCGGGACGCCGCGCGTTTGAAGTGTCCGGCGAATTCTGCTTTCCGAGAAAAACAAATCTTGGCCACGGACAGGCGGGGATGAACACGGATAAAACAAATCTCTAACGCAGTCTCCAGTGCTCGTCGAAGAGGCCGGCAGTGATCAGGTCGGGGACATCGGCGCTGGGGTTTACTTTGACGATCGCGTAGTCGCCCCATTGGGGCATGCCATAGTCGCCGTTGTATTCGCGGTCGGGGATCGTCAGGCCGGTGTTGACGACGACGTACTTTGTCGGGTGCAGAGGGTTCGGGTAGATCAGGGCAGGGAAGTTCTCGGCGGCGGGATAGGGCTTGCCTGCAAGCGTCACCGTATCGTGCGTCCACTGGACGGGGAGTTTGGGGAGCATCTTCGCGATCAAACGGTTGCTCCCGGGGTCGCCAAAGAGGACGACATGATACTTCGCCATATCGTCGGAGGTGACGTCCTTGTCGTCCTTCACGAAAGGGTGGCCGCGGAAGTATTTTCCCCAGAGGCGATCGAAGCGTTTCATGGAGCGCAGCGCCTGATCGTTGACGGCCGGATTCCACGGTGTGCCCGTCGGGCGGACTAAGAGGAAGGGATCGAGAAACGCGTCATCGATCGGGCCTTGCAGGGCGTGCTGTTTGTGCAAGCCTGGCCACTCCGATTTCGCGAGTTTCCAAGTGCCGGCGGATTGTTCGAGCGTGATC
>JAOAPT010000718.1 GCA_025463045.1 Candidatus Solibacter sp. | reverse complement strand
CTGGAGACTTCGAGCCCACCGGAAGGGCGACGGTAGTGGAAAGCCGAAACCCCGCCAGTTTATCCGAAACAATTCACACGTCCGTATTGTCGGCGATAACGGTAAATCTAGTCCACCGCCGGCGCAGTTCCGTCCGGATCACGCGCGAGCAGGAACTTGGACCGAAGTATCCCAACGCCCACACCGTAATTTGGCAAGATCCGTGCCGGCCGAGGCTGGTCGAAGCAGAAAGCCGTCGCGACTTCGAGCACGTTCGTAGTCGTCGTCGGCCTCCTGAATGACTTCGAAAGCGGTCGACGCACTTCATAGACACAGAAGGACCAGCCGTACATAGACGCGACGACCAAGATAGACTGCCTCTCGCCAACCGAAACCCGGACTCCGGATGCGCGTAACCAGCCTTCCTCGCCCACTCGCCGATCAGCAACGATAAGTCCTGCAAACGAACTCGCTGCCAATGCCTGAGATGAGCAACCGCTCTTTTCGATTGCCGAGAAGACGGGCCGTCCACTCTGTGAAGCCGCCGTCGACTACCGGATAGCGATCTCCGTTCGGTGCTTCGGGCGAAATCCGCAGCGTGAAAGAATTGTAGTAACCCAAGCCTTCCAGCCGCTGTTGGTTCACATGGAACTGAGCCTCTGGGAACTCATCGCGCAACGGCGCGATTACATCCGCTTCCAGCCGCGGATGCCGCGCATTCGGTAGCGCCGCAATCCCGCGTTCGCGCAAAAAACGCTCCGATCCGCCGAGCCGGTGAGCGCGCACCGATTCCCGGATTTCATCGCGCGTTATCCCGGCCTCCGCCAGCGCCGCTTCCATCGCGATCATATCGGTGAATTCAACCAGTGGACTCTGGAGCGAATACCCAACGGCATTCAGCATCCGAAAAGTCCGCAGGTAAACGCGCACGTGTTCCACCAGGTGTGCCGTTTCGAAGCGCCATGAGCCCGTGTCGCGGCCCGCCGTCACGAGACCAAACAGTCGGAAGTGCGGCGAGTATCCCGGAACGTCAAACGGCTGGAGGCGAATCACTCGGTGGCTCGCGCATAAGCGAACTACATCCGCCGAGCCACGCCGGCGCGCGGCCTCCAAAGCCATCGCGATCGTCGGATCGCCAGGCACCTCCGCATTGCGAATCGCCGTTACCACATTGTTCTGGCTTGTCCCTCCGAGTGTAGATGCCGAGGAAAACGGACAAACCGGCGAAAGGTCCAGCGCGAAAAATTCCGCCGCCGCGCGAAACGCTACCGAATCGAAAGCCATCAGTTCCCTGGCGCTCACCGTGCTCGGTGCCATCAGGGGGTCCCGATTGAATTGTGCCCGGATCGTCGCTTCCTTAACTTCCGCGGCCCGCATCCGGTAGACTTCCATCAGCATCGATCGCAAGTCGCTCGCGGGCAGCTTGCTCGCCAAGGCGTTGACCAGTCCCGCCATGCCTAATTCACGTTCAATGCGATCGCCGATTGTCGACAGCATCCGATCATCATAGCCGACCGCCCCCTCACTCCACCGCCTTCGCCGCCTTCTCCAACTTCCCCAACGCCGCCATCGCCCGCGTCATCGCCGCCTCCCCCATCTCCTCCGCGATCGCCCCATACGCCGCCTCCCACCGCGGAGTCGCCCGCTTCAACAGCCGCGCCCCCGCCTTCGTCAACGCGCTCCGCTTACTCTGCCGCCCGCGCCCGCCCACCGACGCCACCAGCCCGCGCCGCTCCAATTGCTGAATCCCCCGCACCATCGTCGTCGCATCCGTCCCGCTCGCCTCCGCCAGCATCGCCACCGTCTGTCCCGGCATCGTCCCCAACGCCACCAGCACGCCGAACTGCCCCGCCGTCAATCCCACCGGACGAAGTTGCGCATTGTAGTGCCGCGTCAACGCGCGCGCCGCCATTCGGGCGCGGTGCCCGATGCAGACCGTCGTGATCCGGTGAAGCGTGCTCCGCTGAAGCGCTTCCGCGTCGATCGTCATCATTTATACTGTATATGCAGTTTACCTGGAAGGGAATAAGCGAGACATGACTTCGGAACGTCGTGTGGTGGTCACCGGTGTCGGCCTGATCAGCCCGGTCGGCATCGGCACGGAAAATACCTGGAAGGCCATCACCGCCGGAGTCCCCGGCATCGCCACCATCACCCAGTTCGACCCCACGGAATACGATTGCAAGATCGCCGGTGAGGTTAAGGGCTTCGACCCCACCAATTGGATCGAGCGCAAGGACGTCAAGAAACTCGGCCGCTTCGCCCAGTTCGCCGTCGCCGCCACCCACATGGCGCTCGCCGATTCCGGCCTCAAGATCGACGACGCCAACGCCGAGCGCGTCGGCGTCCTCATCGGCGCCGGCATCGGCGGCTTCGAGGTCATCGAGCGCGAATACCGTACACTCCTCGAGAAGGGTCCCAGCCGCGTCTCGCCCTTCTTCATCCCCGCCACCATCATCAATCTCGCCGCCGGACAGGTCTCCATCCGCACCGGCGCCAAGGGCCCCAACTCCGCCGTCGCCACCGCCTGCACCACCGGCGCCCACGCCATCGGCGACGCCTTCAAAATCATCCAGCGCTGCGCCGCCGACGCCATGATCTGCGGCGGCGTCGAAGCCGCCATCACCCCGCTCTCCGTCGCCGGATTCTGCGCCATGCGCGCCATGTCCACCCGCAACGACGCGCCCGCCGCCGCCTCGCGCCCCTTCGACCGCGCCCGCGATGGCTTCGTCATCGGCGAAGGCGGCGGCATCCTCATCCTCGAGGAACTCGAGTTCGCCCTCCGCCGCGGCGCGCCCATCCTCGCCGAAATCGTCGGCTATGGAATGAGCAGCGACGCCTACCATCTCTCCGCCCCGCTCGAAAACGGCGATGGCATCCTGCGCGTCATGCGCAACGCGCTCGCTGACGCCGGTCTCCTCCCCGAGCAGATCGATTACCTGAACGCCCACGCCACCTCCACCCCGCTCGGCGATCGCGGCGAAGCCCGCGCCATGATGACCCTCTTCGCCGACACCTCGCGCCGCGTCGCCGTCAGTTCCACCAAGTCCATGACCGGCCATCTCCTCGGCGGCTCCGGCTCGCTCGAAGCCGGCCTCTCCGTCCTCGCCATCCGCGATCAGCTCGCGCCGCCCACCATCAATCTCGAAGATCCCGATCCCGAAATCTGGCTCGACCTCCTGCCGAACCACTCCCGCCCGCTGCCCATCGCCTGCGCCATGAGCAACTCCTTCGGCTTCGGCGGCACCAACGGCTGCCTGATCTTTCGCCGTTACCCGACATACACCGCCGCGTAACATGGGTGCGACAGGTTATCATTCAAGAGGGGGACTATTACTGAATGGCAGTGCCGATTTCGCAGATGTGGACGGTGGGCAGCTACGTCATCAAACAAAAGCTGAGCGGACGTAAGCGCTATCCGCTCGTGATGATGTTGGAACCGCTGTTCCGATGCAATCTCGCCTGCGCCGGTTGCGGCAAGATTCAGTATCCCGCGCACATCCTCAAACGCAATCTCTCGCCCGAGGAGTGCATGAAGGCCGTCGACGAATGCGGCACCCCGATGGTCGCCATCCCCGGCGGCGAGCCTCTGATGCACCCCGAGATCCACAAGATCGTCGAGGGCCTGGTCGCGCGCAAGAAGTACATTTATCTCTGCACCAACGCTCTCCTGTTGAAGGAAAAAATCGGCCTCTTCACCCCGAGCAAGTACCTCACCTTCAACGTCCACATGGATGGGCAGCGCGAGCACCACGATTTCTCTGTCTGCAAGGAGGGCGGCTACGACGAGGCCGTCGAAGGCATTCGCGAAGCCCTCAAGCGCGGCTTCCGCGTGACCACCAACTCGACGCTCTTCGATGGTACCGATCCACAGAGCGTCCGCGAATTCTTCGACGAAATGACCGAGCTCGGCGTCGAAGGCATGGTCATCTCGCCCGGCTATTCGTACGAGAAGGCGCCCGATCAGCAGCATTTCCTCGGACGCGCCCGCACCCGCCGCCTCTTCAACGCCATCCTGTCCAATCGCAAGGCGAGTTGGAAATTCAATATGTCGCCGCTGTTCATGGAATTCCTCATGGGCAAGCGCCAGTACTCCTGCACGCCGTGGGGCATGCCGACTTACAATCTCTTCGGCTGGCAGAAGCCCTGCTACCTCCTGCAGGATGGCTACGCCGAGACCTTCCAGGAACTGATCGAAGCGACGGAATGGGATAACTACGGCACCGAATCCGGCAACCCCGCCTGCGCCAATTGCATGGTGCACTCGGGCTATGAAGCCTCCGCCGTCAACGACACGTTCAGCAGTCTGCGCGGCCTGATGGCCACCGCGAAAGCGACGTTCTTCACCGCCTACAAAGACGAAGCCGCGCTCGCGCTACTCGATGGCCCCGTCAAGCCGGTCCACCCCAAGGGCCTCGTGCAGCTCAAGAGCGGTTCCGAGTCGTAGCCCATGAATCCCGACGAACTTGAAGTAGCTCCCGGCAGCGAGCGCGAAGAACTCCAGGGCTGGATTCCCGAACTCGCCACGCCCGAGGAAATCCGCACCGCGCTCGAGAAGGCCTTCCACTACCGCGGCGATATCACAATCACGCGCAAAGACGGCGCCACCGTCGAAGGCTACCTCTTCGATCGCCGTCCCGGCCCGACTCTCGAAGCCTCCGCCGTCCGCATTCTCAAGGCCTCGGGCGAAAAGCTATCCGTGCCCTACTCGGATATCGCGCGCCTCGCCTTCAGCGGCCGCGACACCGCCTCCGGCAAAAGCTGGGAAGCCTGGGTCAACAAATACATGGAGGCCCGCGCCGCCGGCGAGACGTTCTTCATCCAACCCGAATCGCTGGACTAGCCAGTGGGACAGACGATCGTTTTTCGTCGTCTGTCACCCCGCGCCATCCGCCAGTTGGCCATCCGACGCACGAGCCGCCAATCCGAGCCGCGACCGTGAGGGAGCGGTGGTCACCCGGGGCGCGCCGGGCAGCCTGCGCCCCTTCGATTGGCGCCAAATCAAGCAAGTGCCATTCTGCGCTCACGGACGAGCGGACGCGTCGATTCGACGAGAAATCCAATAACGTGCTCGCCGCAGTCCTGCGTATGATGGACTTCAAATGAGTGACCGCATGCAGCGTTCCCTGCGATTGCCCGTGGCATTCAGGAACAGCTATCTGAAGAAGACGATCCCGCGCTCTGGGAACACGTCCTAACGACCATTGCGGACGACGCTCGAAATCGCCGGCAGCGCGCAACTCTGTGCGGAAGTGGGGCGCTGTTCGCACTGACTCCGGTCCTACCCGACGCGGTGGACCTGCGGTTGGCGGTATTTGATGTGGGTGCGTATTACAGCGATGTGGGACACGATTCCGGTGCAACTGCAGACCAACGAGTTGGCGACCCGCTCATGTGCATTCGCGGACGCAAGCGCGTTATGGGGAGTAATCCATCGAGAGCGCCGGAAATCCCGCCAGATCAGCGGTATGCGCGTGATACGGCAAAGTGCCTCACAACTTTCTCCTGACTGCTATTTATGCGGCATCGTCGAGAACTCGCAAGGAAAGTGATCGCCTTCGACCAGACGGGCGAATTGCGAGAAGCCGATTCCCTCTAAGACCGCGGGACCCGACTCGCCTGTTTCAACGCCTCTACCGAAAATAATTCGATGGGTATGGCGCACTACGGCCAAAGCTGATGTCAAAACACCTTCGTCCTGCCGGGTGCGCCCAGAACAGCACCGGGCCGGAAGCCGTGGGGCTTGCCGCCCTGAACTCCGCGCACACCTGATAGCGCTCGCCATCCAGTCTGCGGTATTCGTAAGGCTGGTCAGTGAAAGGGTCCCTTGCGGTTAAGCCGACATCCGTCAGACTTGCCGGAGGCCCCTGCAAACCACCGCCGTATCTTTTGTTTTCGATTTGCACCGTCAAGTCGTAGAGATCCCGCACTCGCCGGCTATCTTCGTTCAGTACCCGCACGCTCGAAGGCGATCCAGTCGACCAAAATCCAAACCCGAGCGTCAGCGCCATGGCAAATCCGGCGCATCCCGCAAACATACGATGCCACGTGATCGGCGCAAGCGTGCGCGATTTCCCCAGCCCCCGGCTGTAGTAGAGGAATACCGCTCCAGCCAGCACGACTACAACGAGGCACCGTAACGCGAAGCGAGTTGTCAGTTCGCCCTGCAAAAGGGAAGTGACGAAGACGATCAAATCAACCAGGAAAACCAACGCTGTAAGTAGCAGACCAATGTTGCTCACCCAGCGCCGTACAGCGGACTCCGCTTTGTCGGGATTTTCCATCTGATCTCGCAAAATCGACCGTGTG
>JAOAPT010000501.1 GCA_025463045.1 Candidatus Solibacter sp. | reverse complement strand
TGTAGGTGCGGCCGGGCTCGAGGGCAGGGCCGGCTTCGGCGCGGGAGGCGAGTCCGCGCTTGATGCGGCCGGGATCGAAGAGGACAGTGAAGCGGCGGTAGTCGCGATCCCAGAGTTCCTGATCGAGCTCGAGGAAGGGGTCGAGAATTTGTACGCCGTCGTCGCGGACAAGGCGGAGGTGGCGCCACGAATCGCCGCGGCGCATGGGCGCGGAGAAATAGATGTAGAGCTTGAGAGTGTTCGCGGGCAAGGTCGCGGCGGTGGGATAAATCTGGGCGACACGCGTGGTGGCGAGCGCCGCGGGGGCGGCGGGCACGTCGAAGGTAGATTCGATTTCCGATTCGCCGGGAGGATGAAAGACGGCACGAAGATGCATGCCGGGGGAGAGCGGGAAGCGCGGACGGAAGACGAGTTCGCCGGCTTCGACGGTGTAGACGCCGAGCAGCGGTGGGACATCGCCGGTGGGGCCGGCGTAGACGGAAAAGACGGACTGCCATCCGGCGACGGGTTCGGCGGGGGCACTCCAGTCTGCGATGCGGAAGACGCCCCCTTGGAATTGAATCGCCGCGATGAGGACCAGGGCGAACACTAGGGCAGCGGCACCGTGCGGAGGTCGAGCGATCCGGCGTCACCGATGAGGAGCAGCGCGCTCGAATCGTCGTAGCGATCGAGGTGCTGGACGCCCTTCCAGGCTTCGATGGTCTGGTAGGGGACGCCGGCGACTTCGGTCTGTTTGGTGATGGGCTGATAGGACTCGAGGTTATCGGCGGTGAGCTTCATGACGCCGCGGCTCGAGTTTGCCATCAGGATATAGTGCTTGCCGGCCTTGGTGTAGACGATCATGTCGAGCGGCTTGTTGCGATTGCCGAGCTCGGCGATGGTGGTGCCTTTCACCTTGTTACCGGGCTTGAGTTCGGAGACTGGGATGCGAACGAGCGGGGTGCAGGTGTAGGCGGCGAGGATGGATTTTTCGCCGTTGATTTCGTACGGGACGAAGGTGCGCACGGGGGCCTGCGTTTCGAAGCGGCCGTGCGAGCCGTGCCAGATTTCGATACCGGTTCCCTTGGCGGCGGCCTGGAAGGGGAAGGGAATGGCGCGCAGGCTGGAGGAGAACTCTTCGTTCGAGAGTCCGGCGATGAGGACCTTGCCATCGACATACTTCAATTGCGTGATGGTTTCCATGCGAGCGCGGTCCTGCTCGGGACGGTCGGTGAGGGAGACGGACTGGTGCTTGATGCTGGCGAGGGAAACCTCGGTGAGCTTGCCGCC
Organism: Candidatus Solibacter sp.; assembly: GCA_025463045.1. Taxonomy (GTDB): domain Bacteria; phylum Acidobacteriota; class Terriglobia; order Bryobacterales; family Bryobacteraceae; genus Solibacter. The sequence continues at coordinate 1,339 of JAOAPT010000501.1, read as the reverse complement.
AGGAGCGGCGCGGAGGATGACGGGGATGGCGTCGGCGCCGCGTCCGCGCGAGACGGCGATGTAGACGTTCTTGGAGATGGGGTTGACGACCACGTCCTGAATCAGGATCTGGTCCGCGGCGGTGCCGAGCATGGCGGCGATCTTCTCGTTGACGCCTTTGATTTCGAGAGTCGCACCGGATTTCGACGGCGTGCGGTCATCGACATCGAGGGCTACGACGGAGGCGCCGACGGAATCGCCGACGAAGAGGATGCCGTCGGGGCCCATGGCGAGAGCACCGGCGGATTTGAGATCGACTTTGCCGGCCGGCATGTTGACGGCAGCCGCGAAGGTAAGAGCAGCGGCGCACGCGGTAGCAGCGGCGAGGCGGAAGCAACGATTGGTGAAGCTCAAGATATCCCTCCCGAGAGTGAGTTGCGCTCATGCTATCACAAGGGCGGGCAGGGAGCGTGTAAAAAGCGCCCCGGCGAAGGATACGCCGGGGCAAGGGGCGGCCACCCAGATGATGGTCCGCCTGGCATCGCAGGTTCCATTGATACAGGCGTAAAGCGCGTGAAAAGGGGGTCAGATTTCTTATGATGAGGATATGAGCGAACCATTTGTGGAGGAGAGTTTGGCGGTTTTGGCACGAACGCCCGCGTCGTTCGACGGGCTGCTGCGGGGGTTGCCGGACGTGTGGATCTCGGCGACGGAAGGGGACGGGACGTGGAGTCCGTACAGTGTGATCGGGCACTTGATTCACTGCGAGCGGACGGATTGGGTGCCGCGGATGCGGATCATTTTGGAGGAGGGGGTGGAGCGGACGTTCGATCCGGTTAATCGGGAGGCGCGGGGGGAGAGGCTCGCGTTGGGGACGATGCTGGACGAGTTCGCCGAGTTGCGGCGGGAGAATCTGGCGCGGGTCAGGGAGTTGAATTTGGGGACGGCAGAGTTGGAGATGCAGGGGATGCATCCGACGCTGGGGGTGGTGACGCTACGGCAATTGCTGGCTACGTGGACGGCGCACGATCTTACTCACCTGATTCAGGTGGGGCGGGTGTTGGCGAAGAGATATAAGGAAGAGATCGGGCCGTTCGGAGCGTTTTTGTCGGTGATGAAGTAGGGGGCGGAAGAAAAATCTTTAGCCGCCGATGAACGCCGATGAACGCAGATAAAGAAAACTAGAAGAGGCGATCTTGTTTCTTTAGGTTACCTAGAGTCGTCGCGATGTTAGCGATGGCGAAGGCGAAGCGGAACTGATCTTTGTTCGTGGTAACTCCGGGTAAGTTGACGTGGCGGTATTGCACGCTGAAGCCGCAGCAGTTGGTGTTGTAAGTTACCAGGCCGGTGACGTATTGGA
>JAOAPT010000481.1 GCA_025463045.1 Candidatus Solibacter sp. | reverse complement strand
GTTGAAATTCGGGTCCGGCACGATATCGACGTAAAAGAAGCCGTCGCTCAGATCGCCGTTGGGAAGATTGGCATTTTGGGTCAAAGCGAGAATGTAATTTCCGGTCGCGAGAGAGATTTGCCCAAATACGTCCTGGCAGAAGTCGGAGCGGGCGGGATCTGGCGTTCGCGGTGAACAAGTGGGGTCCGGACCGGGAAGGAGTGGACCACCCATTGCCGTTCCGAGGGCGTTATACACCTGTAACACAGACTCAAATCCGCCGGCAAGAATGGTGTCGCCGTTGGCGTTCGTTCCTCCGCCATACCCAAAAGTCTGAAGAGTCACGGTCCCAGGCGATAGCAGCGCAAAGTTGAATAGCTGGACGCTGTTATCTTGCGGAAACAAGCCCTGAAACGAAAAATTCGATGCGGAAGCGGTGATCCCACAGAACAGAAAGAGAAAAACCGGTACTAGGCCACCGGGACGTAAATATCCCGAGTGGTGACGCCTCTTGTTAGAAATCATCCCGAACTACTCTATTACAACCAGTACCAGTAGTCTAGCCCCCATTGGGTCAGGCCATTAGAAATTGCCGGATAATCAGAATTATTGTAAGAATTTACAAGTGTTACTGGATGGTGCAGCGGAAGATGCGCGTCACTTCCCGACGATGACGGACATTTCCACCTGCACCGTCTTCGGTGGCAGACAGAGCTTGTCGTTACAGCTCTGATACGATGCGCTGACGATCAAGTTCTGCGATCCGGGCGCCGTGCCCGCATTCACTTTGACAGGCAGCGTAAAGACCGCCTCCCCCTCGTAGAGTTCGACCTCCATCCCGAGCGTAGGATCCTGCATGACCTGCGGATCGGGCGCGTGGATTCCGCCCGCCAGCGAGAAGGGTTGGCCGGCGGCGATCCAGATGCGGGTGGCGATTGGGCCTTCGGCCATCGGCTTCAGCGAGTACAGGTGCCAGCCCTCCTGGACCTTCGCCGCCAGCTTGACGGAGAACGGTGCGCCGGCCTTGACCGAGGTGCTGGGTCCGATCTGCAGCTTCCAGACGACCGGATCGGCGGGCGCGGCGAGCAGAGTCGCAGCCAGGATGATGGCGATGGTAAGTGTCTTCATGGAAGCTCGTTGCCGTTGGCCTCGAGGGTAGTCGGGCGCGTCCCGGGGGCAGTGCCGAGATCGACGTAAGCGGCCTGCAGGATGTGCTTGGTCTTATCGTCCTGTACGAACACAACCACGGCGAGATCGGCGCGATTGATCTGATCGCGTTTCGCGGAGAATTTGAAGCCACCGCCACGCTTGGTTTCGAAATCGTCGAGGTGCGCCTTGAGCGCCTTGCTCACCGCGTCGAGGTCGAAGGCCGCATCGAACGTGCCTTTTCCCTTAGGCTGAAGCGTGAAGCCTTCGGCCTTTTCGCCGGCGATCGCGCGCACCACCATCGGGTGGTAGCGCACGCCGTTCTCGCCGAGATGGCGGATTTCCTTCTCCACCAGCAGGATCTGTACTTTGAGATCCGTGGAATCGCTCTTGACTCCGTCCACCGCGGCGGAGACCTTCACGTTGCCGCCGTTGAGCCCGGCATCGACCTTAACCCTGGCTTCGGCAGCAGTCTCCAGCTCTTTCTCCAGATCCTTGTTGAAGCGCTCGTAGACGCCCGGCGCCATATCGCGCGATCCGCCGCCAAGAGTCTTCTTACCGTCGATGGCGAAGCTGGGCACGGCGTTCACCGAGTAGTTCTTGGCACGCGCCTGCGTATCGGGATTAGTCATCGGGTCGGGGCGGGGGATGTGCAGGTGGTACATGACGACGGCGAGATCCTTGCGCGCGTAGCGCTCCATCGCGGCGTCGAAGGCAATATCGGCGCCCGCGCACGGCGGGCATCCGGACCCAGTGAAGACTTCGGCAAGCACGACGCGTTCGGTGCGTGAGGCAGTCGGCTTGTAGGCACTTACGTGCACGGGATTTGGAAAGCGCTTGTGATACTCGGTATCGAGCATCGCTTCCAGCCCGTCGGCCGAACCGCTGTGCATCTTCTTATAAGTGGTTTCGAAGGCAAGGTTAGCGCTCTCGGGCGCGTTGCCGGTAAGTTTGGCCGAGATCAGATAGTCCATCGCCTTGGCGTCGTTACCTGCTTTGGCGGCCATTTCACCGAGCGCCGCGGCGACGGGCGCGCTCGCCGGGTTCGCTGCGTAGGCTTCCTCGAGGAGTTTCTTCGCCTGCGCGTCGCGGCCAAGTTTGTGTTCTATTTGGCCGAGCGTCGCCAGGCGGGCGGCGCGCTGCTGTTGGAAGCGCTTGACTAACTCCTCCTGCGTCGGCATAGTCTGCTTGCGCTTGGCGAAAGCCTCGCGCTGCTCGGAGATCCAGATATTCTGCTGCATGGCGTCCACGCCCTTCCTGGCGTAGCCTTCAGCGTCTTTGAGCAGCACATCGCCGGTGAACAGCTGATCGGCAATTCGGTTGGCGGCGGCGCCGCGCGAGGCCATCGTGACCAAAGTGTTGTTCTTCGACGCAGCCTTGTCTTTCGCGGTACTCGCCGCATACATCGCCTGCGCGGCCCTCTTGATGCGGGCCTTCTGGTCCGGCAGCTTCTGAATCAACGTGCCGAGAATCGTGGAATCCACCGACGAGCTGAACATGCTGTCTGGGAAGTCTTTGCGAAACTTTTCGAGGGCCTCGATTTTCTTGTCGGCTTCAGAGATCTTCAGCACGTCCATGTACGCTTTTTGATCGGGCGGGGTCTCCCGGACCGGAGGCTTGGCCTCATCGCCGGCGGCGGGCTTGGGTGGCTGGACGGCCGCGGTCGTGGTCGCCGAAGGGGTGGTGGGGGTGGTTTGCGCATTTGCCCCGGAGAGAGCAAGTGAGAAGCAGAGTGCGGAGAGGATCCGAGCGGTCATGCGATACTCCTTCGCGGCGAACAACACCCGGCATCAGCATTAGCCGAGTGTATCTATTCTACTGAAATCGGAGGAGGGGAAGAAAACTCCGGCGCGCCGGACGATATACTGACTGCCATGCGGAATCGGACGAAGTTACTTGCGTTACTTCTCGGAGTGGCGGGCGCGGTCTGTGCCCAGGATAATTTCGGACTGCGCGATGGCGACCGCGTCGTATTCTACGGCGATAGCATTACCGATCAGCGGCTATATACGACCTTCACGGAAACTTACGTCGTCACTCGCTTCCCGAAGACTAACATCACTTTTGTTCATTCGGGTTGGGGCGGGGACCGCGTGGCAGGCGGTGGCGGCGGACCGGTGGACGTGCGTTTGTGGCGCGACGTGCTGCCCTACAATCCGACGGTGGTCACGATCATGCTCGGGATGAACGACGGGCGGTATCGCGCGTTCGACCAGCCGACCTTCGACGAATTCAGCGCCGGCTTCAAGCACATCACCGACGTGTTGAAGCGCCAGCTTCCGGGCGTGCGCATCACCGCGATCCAGCCTTCGCCCTATGACGACGTTACTCGCGCGCCGCTCTTCGAAGGCGGCTACAACCAGGTGCTGGTGCGTTATGGCGATTTCCTGAAGCAACTGGCGACCGAGCAGCATTTCGGCGTGGCCGACCTGAACACCAGCGTCGTCGAGGGGCTGAAGAAGGCGAACGAGTTGGACGCTGTGAACGCCGCCAAGCTGATTCCCGACCGTGTGCATCCCGGGGCCGGCGGCCACATCCTGATGGCGGAGGCGCTGCTCAAAGCGTGGAACGCACCCGCGCTGGTGGCCGACGTGGAAGTCGACGCCGGACGCAAGGAAGCGGTGCGCCAGCGCAATTCGCATGTCACCGATCTGCACGCCGCGGCGAAGGGAATCGCGTGGACGCAGACCGACGAGGCACTGCCGATGCCGGTCGACATGAAGGATCCGCTGGTGGCGCTCGCGATGCGTTCCTCGGATTTTATGCAGGCGTTGAATCAGGCGCCGCTCAAAGTCCGCGGGCTCTCCGCCGGACGGTACGCGCTGAAGATCGATGGCGACACGGTAGGGACGTTCACCGCGGAGCAACTGGCAGCGGGCGTCAATCTCGCCGAACTGCCGACACCGATGATGCGCCAGGCGGCCGAGGTCCACGCGCTGACGCTGAAGCATAACGTAATGCACTTCACACGGTGGCGAACGCTCCAGGTCCCGATGGAGAAGAACCAGACCGCGCATTTGTTGAAGGCGCTTGACGCGCTTGACGAGTTGGAAGGCGACCTTTTGAAGGAACAACGTGCCGCAGCCCAGCCAAAGGCGCGGCATTTTGAGGTAATCGCCGAGTAGTCCGTGACCACACTTGAGTCACGGACCGCAGACTGCGATGGCCAGTCCCACTTACAGCAGCTTGTCCAACGTGATCGGGTAATCGCCGACTCGCTTGCCGGTGGCGTGGAAGACTGCGCTATTGATAGCCGCCGCTGCGCCGGTGATTCCGATCTCGCCGATACCCTTCACGCCGAGGGGATTGACGTGGGTGTCTACTTCGTCCACCCATAGCGCCTCGATTTCCGGCACGTCGGCGTTCACCGGGATGTGGTACTCGGCGAGGTTGTTGTTCACGAAGCGGCCGAGCCGCGGGTCCATCACGGCGTCCTCGTACAGCGCGAGTCCGATGCCCCAAACCATGCCGCGAATGAACTGGCTGCGCGCCGTCCGCGGATTGATGATTCGGCCGGCGCCAAACGCCCCGACACCCGCGGATCGAGCAGGAGCTCGTGACTTTGTCCGTTTATCGTGATGCGGGCGGGGACCGTGCCGGCGGGCGCTCCGCCGGTCTGCGCATCGGCGGGACGCACCGCGCTGACTCCGCCGGCCAACACCACTACGAATTCGCGCCGTGTTGTCTTCACTGAAGAATCCTGCCCGCATTGTAAGGTGGGGGCGAAGGTTCGAACCGCATTTGAGATTACGATCAGGCGGAAAGCGGAGTAGAGAAGTTGCGACTCCACACGTTCCTCGGCGCGGGTTCATAGGAGCCTCGCTATGAACTACGTGCGCCTGTGTATTCCGTTCGCTTCGGCATAGGCGTGGCCCACCAGGCACCCGGCAGCAAGGGCAAGGGCAAATGCAAATGCGGCAGCCGCAGGCGCCGGACTTCAGCGCGTTGAGGATGACGCAGCCGAGAAGAAAGAGACCCTCCGCCCGCAGATTGAGGAGAAACATAACGCACTCGCGCTCTTGATGGAGAAGGACAACGCAGACGCGACGGCGGTCGGTAAGGCGATGCTGGAGATTTCGCTGGTTGGAGCGGCAGATCCGCGCGGCACACGAAAGCGTGCGCAACAGTGAACTGAGCGTGATGACTGCCGGTAGAAAGCGAGGTTCAAAGCGATTCAGGACGCCGCGAATTTGCCGGCCGCGGCGCTCCGCAGGGACCGCGTTCGATGAATGGGCGGTCCGCGGCGAGCGCGGACCGGGCCAGATGCAAGGTCCGGGGCAGCCACCCGCAGGTCCGCCGTCGCAGGCGGGCCGGAACGCTAGGCGGGCCAGACGTGTTCGAGGAAGACGCCACGAACGCGCATTGACACGAAGAAGTAGATGCAGTACACCACCGGGAAGACCAACGCTCCGACATCCAGCGCCAAACGCTCCGGGAAATAGAACCGGTCGACCACGATGCAAGCCAGTCCGAGAACCGCGTAGAGGATTAGCGTAAAGCGGAGCGCTACCAGCCAGCGCCACTCCTGGGTTCTAATCAGAATGGCGCCGAGCAGGGCGAGCGCGGGGAGCACGACGATGCGGGGACCCGCACTGGCCATGAACAGCAAGTACTTCATCGGATCGTGCCAGGCGCGCGGCGCATACTGCGACCAATCGGTGTAGGCGAGGGTCACCGCGCAACCAGCCACCACCTGCCAGAAGAAAAAGAAAAGCCAGCCGCCGATCGCGTGCTTCCTGCGGATCGCGCCGACAATCAGCCCCAGCATCATCAATGCGCCAGCGGGATTGGGCGGCGGCTGAACAACAGGCGTTGCGATCATGAAGGCGAAGAATATCACCCGGCATGGGAAAATGCGGAGGTGGAACGAAAGCCCGAGCTGAAGACGATCCGAAACGAAGACCAGGAACTCGCCGTCTGGGAATGGGCCGGGGAAGGTCCGCTGATTCTGTTCGCGCATGCGACCGGGTTTCACGGGCGATGCTGGGATCGCATCATTGCGGAGTTTCCGGGACGGCAATGCCTGGCGGTGGATGCGCGCGGGCACGGGCGGAGCAGCAAGCCGGAGCCTCCGTGTCACTGGCGGGCCTTCGGGCGGGATCTCGCAGCAATCGCGCAACAGTGGGACATTCGCGGCGCGATTGGGGTGGGGCATTCGATGGGCGGGCACATCACCACGCAGGTAGCGGCACTGCGGCCGGAGACTTACCGCGGCCTTCTGCTGGTGGATCCGACGATTTTCCCGCTCGATTATTACGGCACCGAACCGCCTGACGCGCACTTCACACTGCGACGGCGCAATACCTGGAACTCACCGGAGGAGATGTTCGAGCGCTTTCGAAATCGCGTGCCGTTCGTGAACTGGCGGCCGGAAATCCTGCGCGATTACTGCGAGTATGGACTGCTGCCGCAGGATGGAGAATTCGTGCTCGCGTGTCCGCCGCCGGTCGAGGCGTCGATCTATCTGAACTCGAAGGAGCCGGGATCGAATATTTATCCCGAGATCGCCACCGTGCAGCATCCCGTGGTGGTGATGCGGGCGGGGAAGACACGCAATCCCGAGATCTTCGACTTGAGTGCATCGCCCACCGCGCCGGACTTGGCCTCGAAATTCGCCAACGGGCGCGAGGTCGTTCTGGAGGCCGCGTCGCACTACATTCCGATGGAATGGCCGGAAATGGTCGTCGAAGAGATACGCGCGTTGGAGGCAGCTACAGCTTTCTGAGTTCGGCGATGCGGCCTTCGATTACATCTGCAAAGCCTTCGATTTCCCCGGGCGAGTAACCGCCGGCGCGGAAGGCATCGCGGATCTGCTCGTGCGAGAGGCGTCCTAGAATTTCGCCAATCCACTGCGCGTCGGGACGCGGGATGTCTTCGCCGATCCACCGCAGACCGAGACGGCGGCCGAACTCGATGGGGTCGACCAGGTGCGCGATGTTGGCGCGGCTTGGCGCGCAGAAGTCGACGAGATCGGCGGTGTCGCCGCAGATGAACTTGGACTCGCGGTAGACCTCGTAATTATTCTTGGATTTGCTGGCTGGGAAACTCCGTCCCGAAGCTCCAAAGGTTGCGCCGAGGTCGCTGACCATGTAGATGCGCTCGCCGTGGTGCTTGTAGACCCCGTTGTTGACGTCCTTGACGTCCCAGTTATTGAGGAGGGCCATGACGACGCGGAGCCCGTTCCATTCGCGGCTGTCCTTAAAAGGATTCTCGCCCCACTTCCAGTTGCCGAGTTTCTTTTCGTCGTGAGGCTCGCGCTTCATACTCGCGTTACGCATGACGCCGTCGTCTTCAATCAGCTTGTCCCGCTTGAGGTGGTTGGGGATGGACTCCAGGTGTAGTTCGGGAACCAGGTAGCCCTCATGAGTGAAAAAGCCCGCCGCCCAGACAAGGCGCGAGGCTGCGATTTCGGCCTGCGATTCGGGTCCCAATTTGACCTTCCACCGGACTCCGTCACGATCGCGCACGATATATTTAGGACTACTGCCACTGGTATCTTCTTTAAAAAACCGGAAAGGGCCGCGCGGTTCGCCGGCCTTAGAACCAGAGCCGTAATAGAGGTTGACGCGTCCTCGAGGATCGCGCCAGATCACGCCCTCTTTTTTGGAGGCGTCAACGGCTGCCTCGACCGCCGCCAGTGAAACTCCTGCGAGCAGGACGAGCACCGTGACGCGAAGAATTGAAAACTTCCGCACACTCATCGCTTCCGTCCCTCCACGAACGGCGAATCACTTGCAGTTTCCGATGTGCAACAAAGTTGCCACGGTGTCGCAACCAACCTATGAAGCTTCTAATTCAGCCTGGAGATGGCGTCGCCCCGGTTGTCAAGGCGATCAATGGCGCCAAGAAGAGTGTAGAAATTGTCATCTTCCGTTTCGATCAGCGGGAAGTCGAACGTGCGCTGGCGAATGCTGTGCAGCGGGGTGTCGCTGTCCACGCGCTGATTGCACACACGAATCGCGCGGGCGAGATCAACCTTCGTAAACTGGAAGCGCGGCTGCTCGGTTACGGACTGTCGGTGGCGCGGACCGCTGACGACCTGGTGCGTTACCACGGCAAGATGATGATTATTGACCATCGGGAGTTGTACGTGCTGGCGTTCAATATGACGTATCTGGATATCGAGCGCAGCCGCAGCTTCGGCGTGATCACGCGCAAGCGCGATTTGGTGCGCGAGGCCGCCAAGCTCTTCGACGCGGACGTCAAACGCCATACCTATGAGGCGTGCAGCAGCCACTTTCTAGTGAGCCCGGTCAATGCGCGGAAGAGCCTCGCAACTTTCTTGAAGGGCGCGAAACAACAGATCCTGATCTACGATCCGGAGGTGAGCGACAAGGAGATGCTCGCGATTCTGGAGGATCGCGTCAGGGCAGGCGTAGACGTCCGGATCATCGGCAAGGTGACGCGCAAGGGAGCGCGAATCGGCGGCCGCAAGCTCGGGATGCGCCTGCATACGAGAACGATTGTTCGTGATGGAAGAGCGGTCTTCCTGGGAAGCCAGAGCCTCCGCGAACTGGAGTTGGACGAGCGGCGGGAGGTCGGAATCATCTTCCTGGAGCCCCAGGCCGTAAGCGCCGTCGCGCGCGTCTTCGAAGACGACTGGGAGAAGCATACCCATGAAATCGCCGCGCCCTCTCCCATGCTGCCGCCGGTGAAAAAACTGGCGAAGAAGATCGCCAAGGCGGTCGCGGAGGAGCTCCCGCCGATGGAGCCGGTGGTGGATCAGGTTGTGAAGGAGATGGGCGGCAACGGCAGTCTCCTGGTGGATACGGGACAAGTAAAAGAAGCGGTAAAGGACGCCGTGAAACAGGCAGTAAAGGACGCCGTCAAAGGTCTTGTGGAAGCGGCAGCGCCAAATCCGGAGGAGCCGCATGCGGCCTAGCGCGATCGTACTCCTCGTGTGGACTGTGGCGGCGCAGACCGTCGACCCGAATGCGAAGGCGTTGGAAGATTACCAGAAGCGAATCGCGGAGTATATGAAGGTGCACGACAAGGCGCGGTCGGGCGTCGGGAAGTTAAAGACCACTGAGTCACCGGAGCGAATCGCGAAATACGAAAAGGAGATGGCCCACAAGATCCACGAGGCGCGCGAACATGTCACGCAAGGAAACATCTTCACACCGGAGATCGCGGCGGCGTTGCACCACTGGACGGACGAAGCGACGAAAGGCGAAGACAAAACCACGGTTCACCAGAGCCTGCGGCGCAGTGAACCGGTAGTGGTGGAGCTGAAGGTAAATCGTGCGTACCCAAAAGGCGTACCGCTGCAAACCATGCCGCCTTCCCTGTTACAGAACCTGCCGAAACTGCCGCCCGATCTGGAGTACCGGGTGGTGGGGCATGCGCTGGTGTTGCGCGATTCCGGTGCCAATCTGATTGTGGATTATCTGCCGAACCTAATCCCATGAGGTATCGAGGATTTCTCTTTATTGTTGTCGGCGCTGCGATGCTGGCGCAGGACGCGGCTCCCGAACTCACGCTGCCGCTGACGCCGAAATCGGTGCGCTTCGCGGTCATCGGCGATTTCGGTACGGGCGGTCGGGAGCAGTACGAGGTCGCACGGCAAATGGCGCGCTTCCACGAAAAGTTCCCGTACGACTTCGTGCTGACGATGGGCGACAACCTTTACGGCGGTGAGAGCACGGCGGATTTCAAGCGCAAGTTCGAGGACCCGTACAAACCGCTGCTCGACGCCGGCGTGAAATTCTTCGCTGTACTCGGGAATCACGATAACCCCAATCAGCGCTTCTACAAGCCGTTCAACATGAACGGCAAGCGCTATTACGATTTCCGGCGCGGCGACGCGGAGTTCTTCGCGCTGGACAGCAACTACATGGACCCCGAGCAGATCGGGTGGCTGAAGAAGGAGCTCAGCGGATCCGACGCGAAGTGGAAGATCTGCTATTTCCACCACCCGCTGTATTCGCACGCCAAGATGCACGGCTCCGACACCGACCTTCGCAAGACGTTGGAGCCCCTGTTCCAGCAATATGGCGTTCGCGTGGTGCTCAGTGGGCATGAGCATGTCTACGAGCGGGTAAAGCCGCAGCACGGAATTTACTACTTCGTGCTCGGCAACTCCGGTGAACTGCGCTTCCACGATCTGCGACCTTCGCCCGATACGGTGAAGGGATTCGACACCGACCGCACGTTCGCGCTTTTCGAGATCGCAGGTGATCAGCTTTACTTCCAGGTGATTTCGCGTGCAGGCGCGACGGTGGATTCGGGCATGGTGCCGCTACTTCTGATCGAAAAGAGTAGATCGGCGAATCCGCTCGCCCTTGAGCACAACCAGTGAGATACGCTCGGTCGCGCCGATTTCCTGCAGCGGATTTCCGTCAACCATGAGCAAGTCGGCGTCCATGCCTTTGCGAATCGCGCCGATTCGTTTGTCGACGCCAAGCAGCTTGGCGGCATTCGAAGTGGCGGCCTGCAGCGCGACCGGAATCGGAATGCCTGCCTGCACCCAGAGCTGCAATTCCCGGTGCATCGACGGTCCGTGGAAGACGAGCGGATTGCCGGCATCCGTCCCCATGACGAGCGGAACACCGGCCTTCCACGCCCGAAGGAGGTTGTTACGCGCCTGATCGAGCGCGCGCTGGAACTGCTCGGCCCGTCCGGCGTTGACACTCTTGCCGGAGTCGATGAATTCGCGGGTGTTCTTGAGCACCTGACCGGAGACGACCTGCTGCACGAGCGAATTGCCGAGGCCGTCCGCCTTACCCGCGAAGTAGGACGCGTATGCGTCGCCAACGCCGATCGTCGGGTCGAGGTAGACGCCGTCGTGCGCCATGCGCTCCAGCAGGCGGTCCGGAATTTCGTCGCGCCACGACCCGTGCTCGACGCTCGCACTGCCGATCTCGATGGCGTCGGCAACGTCGCGCGCATCGCCGGTGTGGGTGGCGAGCGGCAGGTGCTGTGCGTGTGCCTCTTCGGCGACCGCACGGACCAGCAGCAGGTCCAGGCGATCGAACAGCATGCCCTCGCCCCAGCCCGCTTCGAGAATCGCTTTGATGCCGTCGACGCCCGCGGCCTTCAATTCGCGGACCTGTTTGCGCGCCTCTTCGGGAGTCTTGGGCGTGCGTACAAGCTGCGCCTTGACGGTGTTCTTGATCGCGGCCGGCAGGTTCTCCACGAACTCGGTGCCGTGGCCGCCCTCAGCGGTGAACATCGGCCCGCAGACGAAGAGATTGGCGCCGAGGCGGGCTCCGGTGTCGATCGATTTGCGCAGTTTGATCGAGGCATCGAGACCGTCGCCGACGCTGCGCGCCGCGGTGACACCGCTATACAGCAGGGCGGCGGCGGAATGCTGCATCGAGAGCTGGTAATCGCTATCGGCCCCACTGGCGCCAACGCCGCCGGATGCGGCCAGATGAACGTGGACGTCGATCAGGCCGGGGAGGAGCGTCTTGCCGGCGCCCTCGATGACTTCGGCCTTGATCTGGTCGGGGTCTGGCGCATCGCCTTCGTAAATCTCGGCGATCTTGCCATCGTGCACGAAGACCGAGCCGTTTTCGATGATCTTGCCATCGCCAGTAAAGATCCGCGTCTTGCGGATCAGGAAGCGCTCCGAGCGCTGTAACTGGCGAAAGAGCGCCTGATTAGTGCCGAGGTGCTCCTTGCTGTACGCCTGCCAGGTCCCGAGCACGACGAAGGGCGCGAGCACGGCGACGACCCAGAATTTCTTACGCGGGTGAATGATCTCTTCCTTCTCCCAACGGAAAAGCTGCATGGCCAAAAAGGTGCCAAGAATCATGGTGGCGAGCAGCGCGCCCACCGCCGGGGCGTTGTCGAGCAGATTCTGATTCTGAAAGAAAATGCCTTGGAAACCCGTGACCAGATACGATGCCGGCATGAACTGTGCGAGAGTTTGCGCCCACTTCGGCAACATTGCGGCTGGGAATGTGGCGCCGCTCAGAAAGAGCATCGGCATGTAGAGAACCTGAATGGCAATGGTGGCTTCCTGCATCGTGTTGGTGACGGCCGCAAGGATCAGTCCGATCGCGCGCAGCGAGCAGACGCCGAGCGATGCCATCACGAAAAGCGAGAGCCAGTTGGCCGGCAGAGGCATCGCGTAAAGAAAATGTGCGAGGCCGACGAGCAGAAAAAGCACGGGGACAAACAGCAGCCAGCCGCTGATCATGGCTGCGATCAGAATCGGCAGCGGAGAAATCGGCGTGACTTTGAAGCGGCGCAGGATGTTGGCTTCGCGCTCCTGCACACTGCGCATGCCGGCACCCCATAGGCCGTTGCCGAGGATACCCATCACCAAAACGGTGCTGACGAAGTACGCGATGCCGCCGCCCACGCCGGCGTGAAACAGCTCGGCGAAGGCGAAGAAGAAGATCAGCGGAAACAGGTAATTGAAAAACAACACGCCGCGATCGCGAAGCGTGAGCCGCATATTGTTCTTAAACAGCGCGAGATAGGCTCTCATTCCCGCAGACTCTTCCCGGTCAACTCGATGAACGCATCCTCCAAGGACGGCCGCTTGATTCGGATATCGGCGAGTTCGATGCCGTTCGCGTCCAGCCACTTGACCATTTCAACAACGATCCGGGCCGGCTTGCCGGTGGTGACCGCAATGCGCGTCCGATTGTCGTCAAGCGACGACTTCTCCGCCTCGGGCCAACTCGGGAGAGCGACCTCTCCGAGCGGGGCGGCGAGCTCGATTTCGATGGTGGAACTGGCGAGCACTCGGTCCTGAATTTCGCGCGGCGTGCCCATGGCGACGATGCGGCCTTCGTCGACGATGGCCACGCGATCGCAGAGTTTCTCGGCCTCTTCGATGTAATGCGTGGTGAGCAGGATGGTGCGCTGCTCGCGGCGCAGGTCCTGCACGAGCTCGTGGATTTCGAGGCGCGCCTGCGGATCGAGGCCGGCGGATGGCTCGTCGAGGAAGAGCACCTGCGGATCGTTGAGCATGGCGAGGGCGAGCGCGAGCCGCTGTTTTTGTCCGCCGGAGAGCTTCACGTAATACGTGTCGCGCTTCTCCCAGAGTTGCAGGCGCTTGAGAAGCTGATTGCCATCCACGGTGCGCGTGTAGAAGGCGGCGAAGAGCTCCATCGCTTCGGCAACGGTGATTTTTTCCTGAAGGTTGGTGGCCTGGAGGCAGACGCCGACGCGATCCTTCAGTTGCAGAGTCTGCACTTCGGGATCGCAGCCGAGCACGCTGACCCGGCCGGCGCTGCGCGAGCGGAGGCCTTCCAGAATCTCAACGGTTGTGGTTTTCCCCGCGCCGTTCGGACCGAGAAGGCCGAACACTTCGCCCGCCCGAACTTCGAAACTGATACCCTTCACGGCGGGAAAACTGCCGTAGCTCTTCTGCAGGGCGTCTACCTGAATGGGATGATCCACGAAGACTTCAGTTTCGCACACGAAGTGTGACGATCAGTTCGCAGCGACGCCAACCTTGTTGTTGAGCTTCGTGAGCTCCTTGCGGAACAGGCGGTTCTGCGGGTAGTCGCGGGCGAGTTCGATGAGGTACTGCTGCGCGTCGTGCGGGCGCTTTTCGCGAAGAGCGATGATGCTCAACAAAATCTTGGCGAAAGGCTTGAAATAGTGGCCTTCGCGCGAGACGAGTTGCAGGCGCTCCACTCCTTTTTGCTTGCTGCCGTCGACGTTATCAAACTTGACGAACCATCGGACGAAGAACGGGAGGCTGCCGAGCATGTACTCGGTGATGCCGGCCGTAAGGTACGCGTCGTAGTATTTCGGGTCGAGCTTGAGAAGGCGCTGCGCGTAGCCGTTCGAGCGCTTGGCTACTGAGAGGCTGGAGATCTGCTTCTTCTCCACGAAAGCCATGTAGTCCGTTGTTACGCCCTGTGCGATGCACATGGCGAACAGCGCCTGCGTGTCATTGGGGTTGATCTTGAGAGCGGCATCGGCGCGATTCTCGGCCTCGGTGACGGCGCGGACGAACTTTGCGCGGTTGTCGGGATCGGGATCGAGCTTCTTCTTTTTCTCCGCGATCTGTTTGTCATCGATCAGGAATTCGCTTTCCAGAATACCCAGCCGATCGAGTTCGTAGAACAGGTAGGCGGAAGCGCGAAATGCGAAGGGCAATGCCTCTTGCGGGTGGGCAGCGATGTAGCGGTCGAGGATCTCGTGGCTGGCGGGAAAATCGAAATCGTACATGCGCTGAAGCGCGGCCTCGATGCTCGGCTCCGTGGCGCCGGCGGCCGTGGCGCAGAAAATGGCGAAAATTGCCAAAGTTCGCAACATGAACAGCCTATCGTATCCTTTATCGGCGGCGCTCCGCCACAATAGTAATCTGCATGTCTCGTGCCATTCGCACAACCTGCTGAACCACGGTTTCTTTGAAACGGTTCCACCACGGGCGCGGCGCGGAGCGGCCCATGAAGATTTGCGTCACTTTGTGCGTCCGCGCGAACCCAGCGATGAGGCTGGGAACATCCTCCCCTTCGATGACGTGCGTTTGAATCCTGAGGTTGCGCGCGAAACTGATGTGACGCTGCACTGCTTGATCGCACACCGGACCTGGCGAAATGTGCACGGCCAGACAATCGCCGTGTAAATAGTCGGCGACACGTTTGCCTCGGCGGATAAGATTGGCCGATGAGGGACGGCCGGTGAGGCAGATGAGGATGCGCTCCTCGCGGTGCGGCGCGAAGAGTTTGTCTTCGACTTCGTGCGCGGTGTGGCGGATCGCGAACTCGCGCAGCGCGGTGAGATTCGCTTCGGCGAAAAAATTGTCGAGCGCGCGGCCCGCCTTCTCCGGCGCGTAGACCACACCGCGCTCGATCCGATTGCGAAGGGCGCGCGGGGTGAGGTCGACGAGGACGACTTCGTCGGCTTCGTCGACCACCCAATCGGGGACGGTCTCGCGCACGCGGATTCCAGTAACCTGCCATACCTCATCGTTGAGGCTCTCCAAGTGCTGCACGTTCATCGTGGTGAGCACGTTGATTCCGGCATCGAGCAGGGCGTGAACATCCTGCCAGCGCTTCTCGTTGCCGGTGCCCGGGATATTGCTATGCGCGAACTCGTCGACCACGGCGAAGGCGGGCCGCCGCGCGAGGACGGCTGCCAGGTCCATCTCCTCGAACTGCGCGCCGCCGTAAGTGAGGCGACGGCGCGGAACAACTTCGAGCCCTTGCGTCTTGGCGATCGTCTCCTGCCGGCCGTGCGGCTCGAAGTATCCGATGACCACGTCGACACCGCGCGCATGAAGCGCCTGGGCCTCCTCGAGCATGCGGTAGGTCTTACCGACACCCGCGGCGTACCCCAGATATACCTTGAGACTGCCCCGACGGCTCATCCGACCTGCCCGTGAGGGAAGAGACGAACATCGAAATCTTCCGCGAGATCGATCAGGCGCTCGACGGGGCTGCGATCGCGCTGCGAATGTCCGAGAAACAGTTGTGTGATGCGTTGTTCACGCGCGAAGGCGAGAAGGGCATCGGCGAAATTGCCGGGCGGGAGCCGGTGGACCTCGGCGCCGAGATCGTGCGCGAGTGCGAGGTTGGCATCAAGCCGCTCCTGGTCGGCGGCGTTGAGACCGGTTTGCGCGACGTAAGCGACGAGCAGCGCGCCGTGAAAGCGGCGGGCGTTGCGCTGCCCACTCTGTAGCATGTCGGCGGCGTTGCTGCGCGGGGTCAGGCAGACCAAAATGCGCTCCTGCGTGCCCCAGTGTGCCGCGACCCCGTTCGAATCGAGATACTGCTGAAGCTGGTAGTCGACCACGTCGGCGGCAAGCAGGAGTGCGAGCTCGCGCAGTTCAGCGAGGGAGCGGCCGTCTCCGTTGGAGACGTCGGGCGGGGCGTCGACCACTTCGATCTCCTCTGCCTCGCGGAGGAATTTCTGCGGGATGCTGCGCGCGGCGCGCTTGCCGGTGATCGCTTCGACGGCATCCTGCTGCTCGCGGATGTGCTGGACGTTGATCGCGCTGATCACCGCGATCCCCTGCTTGAGAATCGCTTCGACATCCTGCCAGCGATACGGATGGGCGCTACCCGCGGGATTGTCGAAGGCGAGCTCGTCGATCAGGCAGACCTCGGGCCTGCGGCGGAAAATGGCGGGCAGATCAATGGCGCCAGCAACCGTTGCAATATTTTCCAGGCGGCCGACGATCTCTCGCACAGCGTCGCTGCTCTTCTCCTGCACGGCGGCGACGACCACGTCCTGGCCCCGCTCCTTGCGGCGGCGGCCTTCGTCGAACATGCGGAGCGATTTGCCGACGCGCGGCGCATACCCGAGGAAAACTTTAAGGCGGCCGCGGCGCTCGCGCTGTTCTTCCGCCTGCACGCGGCGCAGCAACTGGTCGGGATCGGGCCGGGCTTTCATTTCGCGCCAAACGCGGCGATCAGGCCGAGCAGCACGGTTGGCTGGCTTCTCGACTGGCCGCCCCTCTTCTGGAAGAATGGCACATTCGACCAGTCGTCGCGAAGCTCGAGCCGGCTCATCAGCCAGTTCGACATCTTGTATTCGCCGGTGAGGGTGACCTCCTTCACCTTCTGCGCAGCGCCTGTTGCCAAGCCGTCCCGATCGTCGAAGTATTCCGTGCGCGCGGCGATCGCGAGGTTTTTCCCGAGCGCATAGCGGGCCGCCAGCGCGATACCTGACCACTGCGCGGCGCCTCTGCCAATCTTCTTGTCGCGACCGTAGTCTAGGTTGACGTAGTAGCTGAAGCCCTCCGTGGCGTTGACCAGAACCGTGGTGTCATACAACTGGCGCAGGCCGATGTTGGTCCTCGTCTTCTCCGGTCCGACGTAATAGTTGTTCGTCCAGGTCACCTTCTTCCACGCGTAGGCGCCATTGATGCCGACCGTCTTGCCGCTGTTATTGTCGTAGACGTTGTTCCAGCCCTGCACCACCTGCACGCCGCCGGTGAATTTGCCGATCGGCACCGCGGCGCGCACACCGAAGTGATAATAGGGAACGGCCCACGCGAAGAGCAGCGAACGCGAGTAGTTCCAATTGCCGTTCGTCTCGATTACCTCCGCTCCAGCCCATGAAGTGAACTCTCCGGCATCGATTTCCACGCCGTGGCAATTCCCGGGTTTGAGGCTGATGTAGGCCTGTTCGAAATATTTGAGGGCCTCCGGCGCACGGTCGCTGGCGTGGATTGCGCTTAACGTTTCTCCAAATCCGACATCGAGGTGGAAGCCCACCGGATCGGGTGTGCGGTCGATCGTAATCTTCGCGAGATTCACGTGCGCAGTGTTGGCGCGATAGTCGAAGTTCCGAAGCTGATTGAATCCGGAATATGGAGAATTGAAGCTTCCGTTTACATAGGCATCGAAGAGAAACTTGAAGTCCACGCCTGCGCGATGGAACGGCGACGGCGCGAGATCATCCGCGGCTGCCGCGAGCGTCGAGGCGAACCCAACCAGGATGCAGGTCCTCCACATGGGCACTACCGCGCGCGGTCGAGCGCAAGATTCAATTGCAGCACGTTGACGCGGGGCTCGCCTAAGAATCCAAATTGACGGCCCTCTGTGTGGGCGGCCACGAGGCTGCGGACCGCGTCGGAACTCATCTTGCGTGCGGCAGCGACGCGCGTCACCTGCGCTTCCGCGGTCTCGGGACTGATGTGCGGATCTAGCCCGCTGCCCGATGCCGTCACCGCATCGGCGGGTAGCGGTCCGGTGACCGTTGGATTCTCGGCGCGGAACTTCTTGATGTCGTCAGTAGCACGGTCGGCCAA
>JAOAPT010000452.1 GCA_025463045.1 Candidatus Solibacter sp. | reverse complement strand
GCCGGGACGTCGCGTCCTCACCGTTGAATTGAACAACGCACCCCAATCCGCGCCGACGTCAGCACGCTTCCCCGCCGAACAAGCTCGCCCGCTCCCCTGAAAATGACGCGCCTAAAAGCGATCGTGCATTTTCATCCCTGTTGCAGCCCCGAACGGGGCCATGGAGAACTCCGTTGAGAACACTCCAATCCGCGCCGACGGCGTCGGCAAGCTTCCCCGCCGAACAGGCCGCGCCACTCCGTTGAAGAACTCCAATCGGAGCTGCAACCGTGAGGGGCGGTGGTCGCCGCTGAGGGCCACCGCCCCGTAGCCGTCGCGGCTCCGATCGGGATTCGATTCTTCATCGCCTTTGATAGGTCGCAGGCCCATAGCATAGGACTCCCAATTAATTGACGCGGCTCGGAGCACGATAGGATTGTTCGCACGCCATTTCAAGGAGCGGTAGCGCCAATCACGTCCTGTCAACCGGTCAACTGTGCCAGCTTAGCGGAGGGTTTTCGCCCACACCTTCTTCGCTTGCGCAGTCCGGTTGGTTTCGGCGAGCAGGCGGGCGTAGTTTTGCAGCGCACGACTGAGGCGCGGGTCACCCGCGGGAACAACGCTCTCCATTTCAGCGAGTGAGGTTCGGGCGAGTTTTTCGGATTCGGTGAAGCGCCGCTCGGCGCGGAAGACGTCGGCCAGTTCGTTGCGCGCCTCTAAGACCTGAGCATTGCGCTTGCCAAATGCTCGCTCCAGGATTTCCGCGACACGCAGATAGAGATCCTCGGCTCCGGCTTCGCGTCCGCGTTCGTGGAAGAAGGCAGCGAGGTTCGTCATCGCTCGCGCTGTGTCGGGATGCTCCGCGCCGAGGGCGTCCTGCAGGAGTTCGATGGCTTCGCGATAGCGGGTTTCGGCCTCGAGGTATTTGCCCTGGAAGCGGCAGGCCTGGGCGAGATTATTGAGGGCGCTCGCGGTCACGGGATGGCGGGACGGCAGATCGCGCGTCGCGATTTCAAGCGCGTGACGCGCGTACTCTTCGGCGCGGGCAGGCTCGTACGAAGCGAGTGCGGCGGCGCTCAGGTTGACGTAGCCGCTGACCACGTGAACGGGCTCGCCGCGGCCGGCAATCCGGTTGAGCAGAGAGGTGGCGTCGTCAAAGCGGTGCTGGGCGAGATAGATCGACGCCAGAAGCTGACCATTCGACGCCTGGTCGGCGGGGACCGGCGGAGTCAGGCCCGCGAAGAGATCGCCGGCGCGTAACGCCAGCGTTTCGGCCTTCTCGAGCTTGCCCCAGGACCAATACAGCGCGGCCATATTGTTCACCGCTCGCGCGGTTTCCACGCTGCCGTTTCCGGTGCCCGCTTCGAGCACGGGGATGGCGGTGAGGTGGAGCTTCTCGCTTTCCGGATAGCGTCCCTGGGCGCGTAACATTACGGCCAGATTTTCGATGGTCAGCGCACGGTCCACGCGCTCGACATCGCCCGCCGCGTCGAAGGCCTGGAGCGCGCTACGGTACAGGGCTTCGGCCTCGGCATAGCGGCCTTGGTTGTAGAGTTGCGAGGCTTGACGATTCCGTTCCACGGCTTCCGATCCGGCAGCCGCGGCGACAGAGGCGAAGATTCCGATCAGTAGAGTTCCGGTGCAATTTCCCATGCATCGAGCATGGGGGAATTAGAAGGGCTCGAAGGAGTATGGGGCAGTTATCTTACCGTTAGTCATTCTGCG
Organism: Candidatus Solibacter sp.; assembly: GCA_025463045.1. Taxonomy (GTDB): domain Bacteria; phylum Acidobacteriota; class Terriglobia; order Bryobacterales; family Bryobacteraceae; genus Solibacter. The sequence goes on along the minus strand of JAOAPT010000452.1, from coordinate 1,251 downwards.
ACTTACTAGCGGCTGCGATACTGAGGAGATGAGTTCGTCACCTGCGGTTCACCTGTTTACTCCACTCAGCATTCGCGGAGTTACTTCGCGCAACCGGATTGCCGTGTCTCCGATGTGCCAGTATTCGTCAGAGGACGGATTCTTCAACGACTGGCACTTGGTTCACCTGGGAAGCCGCGCGGTAGGCGGCGCGGGAATCGTGTTCACGGAAGCGACCGCGGTGGAACCGGCCGGCCGCATTTCCCCGTACGATGCCGGCATCTGGAAGGACGAACATATCGAGTTCCTGTCGCGCATTACGCGCTTCCTGCACTCGCAGAGCGCCGTGGCGGGAATCCAACTGGCCCACGCAGGACGTAAGGCGAGCGTGCGGCGTCCATGGGAAGGCGGAGATCCGATACGTGAGGCCGATGGCGGCTGGCAGACGGTGGCGCCGAGTGCGATTCCGTTCCGCGAAACGGACCCTACTCCGCATGCGCTCACCGTCGCGGAGGTTCGGGAACTGGTCGCGAAATTTGCGGATGCGGCGAAGCGGGCGCTGGCGGCGGGCTTCGACGTGATCGAGATTCACGGCGCGCACGGCTACCTGATCCACGAGTTCTGTTCTCCGCTCAGCAATCAGCGCACGGATGACTACGGTGGGAGCTTCGAGAACCGGATTCGCTTTGCGCTCGAAGTCTCGGAGGCGGTGCGCGGGGTGTGGCCGGCGCGACTTCCGCTTTTCTACCGGATCTCGGCGACGGATTGGGTGGAGGGTGGCTGGACGCCGGACGATTCGGTGGAACTGTCGCGGCGGCTGAAGGGCTGCGGAGTGGATCTGATCGATTGCTCCTCGGGCGGCAATGCCGCGCAGGCGAAGATTCCGCTAATGCCCGGCTACCAGGTTCCGTTCGCGGAGAAGATTCGCAAAGAAACGGACATCCTTACCGGTGCGGTCGGGATGATCACTGAGGCTCAACAGGCGCAGAAGATCGTGAGCGAAAGGCAAGCCGATCTGGTGCTGCTGGCGCGTCAATTTCTGCGAGATCCATATTTCCCGCTGCATGCTGCGATGGAACTAGGGGAAAAGCCTCCGGCACCGATCCAATACGCGCGCGCGTTTTAGGACCGGCGGATCGGACGATGCGGCAGGTCGCCTGCTGAAGAATGCGAGTCCCCGAAGAGGGCGAGCGCTCCCCTGAAAATGACGCCAAAAAAACGATGGTGCATTTTCATCCCTTGTTGTGGCCCCGAACGGGGCCATGAAGAACT
>JAOAPT010000427.1 GCA_025463045.1 Candidatus Solibacter sp. | reverse complement strand
TTGCGGCGAATGGCCGCTTGCCGCTGTCCTGCGCGGCGAAGGTGATGGCGCTAAGAGGTGGCTGATTTGCGCGCTGTGCTCCCGTGAATGGGAGTTCCGGCGCATCGTCTGCGTGTTCTGCGGCGAGAACGATCCGACCCGGTTACCTGTCTACCGAGCTGCGGGCATCGAACACGTACGGATCGATGCCTGCGACCGTTGTAACACTTACACCAAGGCGATCGACTTGACTAAGAACGGCCTTGCCGTCCCGTGTGTAGATGAAATGGCAACGATCCCGCTGGACTTATGGGCTGAAGAGAACGGTTACACAAAACTGCGGCGAAATCTGTTGGGGCTTTGATCGGCGCCTACAGGTGGCACAGGCCGGGAGGTGTCACAGCGTCCAGACGCAGTGGCCCTTCTGATAGAACGAGAGTTGCCCGCCCTCGCTCACCATCAGTACGTCGCCGAATTGAGATGCGCCGATGGCGGCTGCGGTGCGTCCGCCCTCGCCGATCTCCTCGTTTTCGTCAACTGGCGCGCTGTGACGGAGAATCGCGCCGAACGCCAGCAACCTCGAATCGCGATCGAGCACTACACTTCCATCGATCTGCGCGATGCTTTCCAGCACAGCCGGCGAAAGTTCGGTGGCGCGCGTACTTCGCAACAGGTAGTGGAGCTGGTTCTTGGCGCCCGCTCTTTCTTTCCGGTCGGTTTCGAGCAGATCGCTCCCGCTCACAAGCTGGCGGGCATACTGCGGATTCTCAAGCACGACAAACATGCCTCCGCGCCGGTGTTCGGCAAGGTTGAGTCCGGCGGAGAACAGTCTTGGAGCCAAATCACCCGGCCCAATCGCTGTTTCCCACAATTGATATTTTGTCACCGCGTCGGTAAGATGCCAACGCCCGTCGAAGAAACTGAATAACTGAGCCCCCTCGCCGAAAATCTTGATCTCGCCGTTCGGGGTCAGCACCAGACAGATGTGTCCGCCGCAAAGCGTGGCCTGGGTGTGGGTTCGATAACGGCGTGCCGTGGGAACCGGTATGTCGAATTCCCTGAAAGGACGCGCCCATTCGTGCACGTCGACGAGCTCGACCATGGCGCCCCTGTCGTCCACGAGTGCGATGGTTCGCAAGCCGTCGCAGATGCGGTGAAAGCTGCGAATTGCGGTTAACTCGCTGGAATACCGGAGTGCGTCGGAAGGCGTCGACGGGAGTTTGTGACACGCATCCGGCAGCGTTCCAAATAGCAGGGCGCCGGTCGATATTCGTTTGTCCTCGTAGGAACTGAGCGCACTGATGCGAAGGACTTCGATTGCCTCGGAAACGCGATCGGGAAATGTGGTCGCGCTCCTGGTATCACCGAATACTCTGCCATCGAGAAATGTAGAGACATAGCGATCTTCAGTCAGTCCGCCGAAGAACGGCATGTTCCCCGCCGGGGCCTCGGTATCGAACAAAAGCTCATACCGGGTGGAAAGAAATCTGCCGATGCTTCGAACCATCCGCTTTTCGTGATCGGTGAAGTCTCTACCGTTGGTAAGCGCATACCGGCTGCCCAGACACTCAAAATGCAGTCCGGGTTCGGACGTCTCGTGAAAAACGATTTGCGGCATCGATTCCGGCGCGTGTCCGACTAACTCCAGGTGGCTGGAGGGCAGGAAATACTGAATGCCCCGTCTCAGAAGTTGTTGGTACAGCCCGTCGAGAATCGATCCGCCGCTATCCCTGGACACTGGTCCCATCATAGCGTTTAGATGTTGCGAAGCGGCGAGACGCTCCCCGAAAGTGAGCCCATCTGCACTTCAAGTCGAAACTCGGGATTGCGCGGCAGCACGAGCCCGGCGAATTCCCAGCTTTTCCATGCGAGCCTGAAGCGTGCTCCGCTTCAGGCCCAGTGCCGATGCGGCGCCGTTCGGTCCGCTAATCACCCAGCCGGCAGCGTCAAGGGCTTCCAGTATGTGCCTGCGCTCCGCTACTTCGAGAGTCTCGGCTTTCCTGGTAGTCGAGGGCGCAGGCTGCGCCTGCAAGTCGTTGAGAGGAACCTTCAGAATCGGTCCGGCCGAGAGGATTACGGCGCGCTCCAACAGGTTTTGGAGCTCACGGATGTTCCCCGGCCAGTGATAGCGGACGAGGACGTTCATCGTCTCGGTGGGAATTGTGTCCACCGCTTTGCCCATGCGCCGCGCGAACTGCTGTACAAAATGGCGCACCAGAAGCGGAATATCATCCGGCCGCTCGCGCAGCGGAGGAACCTGAACCGGAAAAACGTTTAACCGGTAGAACAGGTCGGCGCGAAATTTCTGATCCTCCACCATGGTTCCCAGATCGCGATTTGTGGCCGCGATCAAGCGCGCGTCGGTACGCAGGGTGCGTGAACTCCCCAATCGTTCAAACTCCCGTTCCTGCAAAACGCGCAGAAGTTTCGGCTGAAGTTCGAGTGGGATCTCGCCGATTTCATCCAGGAATACCGTCCCGTGATGCGCGAGTTCGAAGCGTCCGATGCGCTGTGCCACCGCCCCCGTGAAAGCGCCTCTCTCATGACCGAACATCTCGCTTTCGAGGAGCCCCGTGGGAATCGCGGCACAGTTCAGTTTGACAAACGAGTTATTGCTCCGCGAGCTTAGATTGTGGATCGCGCGTGCGATCAGTTCCTTCCCGGTACCTGTCTCGCCATAGATCAGCACTGTGGAATCGGTCGGCGCCACGGTTTCGATCTCCTGGAGCACGCTACGCAAGGCCTGGCTCCGGCCGACGATTTCCTCAAAGTTCAGCTCGCTGCGGATCTCATCCTCGAGATAGACTTTCTCTTGCGCCAGCCTGTCTTTCAGCGTCGAGATCTCCTGATAGGCGAGGGCATTCTCCACTGCGATCGCGACCTGGTTGGCAACCAGGCTCAGAAACTCGATATCGCGCGGAGAAAAAGGAATCGGCTCCAATCGTGCCAGGCTTAACAGCCCGACGGTCCGGTTCCTGCTGATCAACGGGATGTGACATAGAGACTTAAGGCCTTCGGCTGCCGCCAAAGGATCGATGCGGTCGATGTCGGTGGAGAGGATACTCGCCGGTTCGCCATTTTGAAACGCTCGTGCGGCGGGCGAGTCTTCATTGGCGGGAATCAAAATGTCTTCCCGTGCAAGCCCCTTGCTATTTGGGAAGTCGAACGCATACACGCGCAGCTGTTTGCTTTCGCCGTCCGGCAGCGCCACGCCTACGCCATCGCACTGCATCACCGAGCGAATGCTCGCGGAAATCGCCCTCAGAAGATCGCGGAGTTCCAGGTTCGAAACGATGGTGTTGTTCACCTCGAGAAGGAGCCGCAAGCGATCATTCTTATGCTGCAGCGCCGCCTGCGCGACTCTTGACGCGTCAAAATTAAGGGCGTCATCGATCGCCAGCGCCGCCTGGTCTGCTACAAGAGAGAGGAAGCGCACCTCCTCCTCGCAGTAGGCATCGGTGTGCTTACTGGCGACCGCGAGACTGCCGATGCGGCGATGGATCGTAGTCAGGGGCAGCGCGCATATCGATTGAAAGCCCTTCGAACGGAGGAACGCAATCATGCGCGGGAAGCGAGTCTCCTGATCCAAAGCCGGAATCACGAGCGGCTCCTGGCGCTGATAGACCCACTTGGTGATGGTTTCATCGGCGGGAATATCGGAAGGCGGGACTGCGTTCTGCTTATTGCAAACCTCGCAGGCATTCCACAGCACCTCGTTGGAAGCCTCGTCGTACTGGGCGACAACGATGCCGTCGAACTGTATCACGCGGTGTAGCTCGGTTGTCATCGCGCGGAACAGCTCTTTCGGATCACGATGTGCGCCGATCGCTTGCGACACTCGAATCAAGGCTTCATAACGTTCGGATGACGGCCTCTCGGAGAGCGAAGCTGCGCGAATGCCCGGAGTTGCTACCATTGTCCCTCTCTCAGCTAGATGCCCGGGCGCCACGCCGCGATTCACCAACCTGCATGAGTTTTCACCGAAGTGATCGAGCAGCCAAGTACAAGGAAGTGCAAAACCGCACGCCGCGTTACAGCCGGTGCGGCGCCGTGACCGTCGAGACAGGTATCTCCCCAATCCGGTAGCCGGCTCGCGGAACGGCGAGCAAGAGCCTGCCCAGACGAGCCTCCGCGGACGAATTCGCGCGGCCCTTCTGCTCCAACTGGCGGAGCATATAGGTGCACTCCGGATCAGACTCAGGCACGGTCCGCAGGATGGCCGCGGCCTGCTGGAATATGGCCCGCGAGGAGCCGGCGGAATCGAGGAGAAAGTTGAACAGCTCCCGGCGATACTCCGGCCGGCCGGGCGCCAGTTCCGTAGCCCTCGTCAGGTAATCGCGCGCTTTCAAGTTGTATTTGCGGCCGAGGGGTGCAGCGATATCTGCCATCATCTGGTACGACATGCCGGCCCAGTAGTAAGACTCAGCGCCGCTCGGATTAGTTTGGAGGGCCAGTTCGAAGTGCGCCGCGGCTATTTTGAACTGGCCCTCTGTGTAGTAGGCCCGGCCGGTTGCGAATTCGGTGGTCTGGGCGTCCGCGGCGCCGCAGAGTCCTGCAAAGAGGATGAGGATCGTGAGGTTCAGTCGCATAGGTTCGCCACCGGCCGTCATTGTTACCGGCCGTCATTGTCACCGACCGTCATTGTCACCGGCCGTCATTGTCACCGGCCGCGTCTCCGTCAGAATCGGTATCCAAAGCCGATGGAGGGCTCGGCGCGATGCGTAAGCCGATCGGTGCCCTGTGCCGGTGTCAGGTCGAAGGTCGGACTGTTGTAAACAAGGCCGCGATACTCGGCCCGCAGGAAAATGCGATGGGTCAGGTTGAAGTCCGCGCCTCCGCCGTAGACGAACGCGGCCCGCGCCTGCGTCGATGCAGCGGGTGCGTCGCTGGGATCAAATACGAGGCCGCCGACGCCGGCTTCGACGAACGGCACGAAGTTGCGCACGCGATGGCGGTACACATAGGCCGCCGTCGCTTCATGCTGGTTGGCCTTCACGCCGAGCGGTCCGCCTGGTAATCCGAAGGTCTGGGTGTTGAGCGAGTAGCCGTAGTTTACTTCCACCCCGTGGTTGTTGGAGAAGAAGAAACGGTAGCTGGCCAGCACTCCGCCGCTATTGGTGGCGCCCTGCTGGATTCCATTGTCGGTCGTCGTCTTCACGAAGCTTCCGAATGCCTGCACGGAGACTTCGGACCGGCCTGCTTCCTGAGAGAAAGCCGGCAATGCTGCCAGCGCGCCTCCCAAAAGCACTGCTGCGATACTAGTTGTCTTGGTCATCGTATTAACTCCCTGTGTCATTTCAAAAAGTGGACGGTGCGGTCTTCATTTGTCCGCTAACTAATCCCGCACTCTATAAGGGCACGGCACATGCCAACTGATGCCGAGACCTTCGCCCAAGGAAATACACGACTTACTGCAGGCCGCTAACTCAGAACCTGTCGAGTGCTGCCCGGGAATGGGCAAATGACGGCATTCCGGCAACGGCCGAGAGATTCAGAGGAAAGGAAGTGTGATCCAGGAACTGAGATAGTAATAGAGGAGGGCGGATTCGAGGATCGCCAAGGCCAGTGCGGTCCACAACACCGCAGTAAGGACAGGATGACTGCGAAGCCAGGCATGCATGTTAGCGTTCCTGCATCATCGTCGACCCAACCGCTTGACCGACGAGGGTGCAGGGCTGCTCCCTTATAATCAATTCGGCGCGTCCAACTAACCGCGTGTCGATCGAGATATGGGTAACTCGCGCCAGCGCCACTCCGTCGCGCAAATCCGTCTCGCGATTTACCTGGACACGCCGAACGAAGATAGAAGGGGTCTTGACCAGGTATCCCGACTGCCGCACGGCCGCACCGGTTTCGCCATCGATCCACAACTCACCTTTTATGAGGCCCTCGCGTTTCTTGCGCGGTGTAATGGAGAAGGCGTACGCGACACCCTGGCGTGTCTTGACGATGCCCTTGTAGCGAAACCGATAATTTGCGTCGGTGACGGCGACCGAAGAAGCAGGAATGGCGGCCGCCCGCACGTCGGCGGAAAGATAGCGGACGATCACCTGCTGTTTGACGGTCTGATCGCCTGCCATCTCGAGCACCTGGTATTCCGGCTTGCCGAAGGGCAACAGACGGCGGATTGCGCGCAGCCGACCGGTTTGCGACAGCCTGGGCAGCGACGCTTCAACCTCGACTGTCTCCACTTTCCAGGGGCTGGTCTCCTCCACGCCGGCGGTGTAGCGCGCAAACGCCAGGCTGGCCCCCGCCGTGGATTCGATGAGGGTCATATCCGACGCTCGAGCCGGCGAGGTAAATACTGCAAGCAGAATGAGGAGAGGCAGAAGTGTCGAAGGAATCCGTCCCGGCCGCGCGTGCGCAACAGGAGCGAGGGTCCGGATCGGGAGCCGGGATTCCGCCCACGGCACTGCGTAGAGCCGGCCGCAGGTGCGGCACTGGTAGCGGCCGTGAATCGGCCACATCGGCGAATCGTGCATCATGTCGCACCAAAGCGTACCGAGTTTTCCGGAGGTCGCCTGCCAGGAGAGGTACGACTGATCTAACTCCTGTTTCACGTTTTCAAGCATGTTGGATCCCACTCATGATTACGTATCGCTCAGGCGGTGTGGATGTCCGGCCTTGCCCGCTTGCCAGATTAGCGGTCAACTCCTGCAGGCCGATGATCTGCGCCTTACGGACCAATTCCGGCGTTGCATCGAGCAGCGTTGCCGCGTCTTCAACTGACACTCGCTCAAAGATCGAGAGCAGTAGCGCGCACCTGGGAAACAGATCGATCGCCAGTACGGCGCGCTCGAACTCGGCCGCCGTTGTTCCAGCACTCAGCGACCAATTCTCCTTCGGAGTGGCCGGCTTTGCGCGCATGGACGACGTCCGGCGCGCTGAGGCGGTGAGGTCATCGCGCATACCGGCCAGCGCTTTTGAAATGACGACTCTACGCGACCAGGCCACCATCCAACCCGAGAAAAAGGAGGTCTGCTCGTCCGCGGAATCGATGGACTCCATCGTTACGTTCAGGCCCGCCTCGCAGTTGCCGGTGATGAGGTAGGCGAGTTTGTAAAGATCCGCCGCGTCCTTGTGCGCCTGCTCTAGTGTTTGCATTCTTGTTGTCCCATGATCTGTTCGAGAATGTCCTGAACGGCCAGCCCGGCTCGCAGGAAATCAACTCCGCTGCCGTGCATCCACTGGAGCAGGTAGCGGCCCGCGCGGTCGACACACGTCACGCTTTTCAGGTCCACCGAAATCTTGCGGTGCGGTTTGTCCGAGCGCGCGGCCTGCCAGCAGCGTTCGAGTTCGGGCACAAAGGCTCCGGTCAATCGGCCTTCGACCAGCAAGACCAATTGGTCATCGTGTTCCTCCTGTTGAATCTTCATCATCGGTTTACGGCATCGGCCAGATCGTCCGAACGACGCCTCCTCATTTCCGAATGGGAAGTGCAGGTCGCCCTCCAGACACAAATCGGGGTAACTAGTTGAAAAGACGTGGAGATTCTGCGAGGGCATCGCGACATGGCACCCACAGCTTGACGGAATAGCGGCAATTGCCCACTGGTTGGCACCTCGGCTGGCGGAAGTGTCGGAGGGTTGTCGCGTTTTGAGGGTATCCCCAAATTCGGCCCATGCACACCGGATCCAGGTCCAGCGAGGTCCAGCGGACCGAGAGCAGGGAACCGCTCGGGTGATCTTTCAACGGCGCTCCGGCAGCCTCGCGACAACGCAAATATCGATGGGAGATGCTTTGGGCACGGGCTCAGGTCTGGAGCGAGGTGTCCGCCCCGCGAAGGACCCCGTGCGTTTGGTTGGCCGCTGCCCGCCGGGTTCTAAAAACCTCGCCAAGCAGAAACAAGTCGGTGAGCAGTGCGCGCAGATGCATCGATGCGTTCAGGTTGTCTATCAACTGAGAGCTGATCGCAGGCTGAGCGAGAACTAATTCGATGGCGGCAAGCGAATCAAGAGCGTCGCGGTCCAGCACGGCCAGGAACGCCGCAAATGGGTCCTGTTGTGGGCGGCCTTCCTCCCGCACCGCGGCCGCACAGCTCTCCGCAAGGCCGCCAAGGGCCTCTACCGCGCGACGCAGGAATTTCCGGATTTGTCTACCGGACTCACTGCCTTCGTCATTCGCGAGGCCTTGCGCGGCGTATGCCAGCATGAACTCGTAGCATTCCTCGATGGCTTCAAAACGGTCCCAGATATCTGCGGGCATGTGCTATGCCTTCCTGTCTGTCGAGATAGAGTCCGACGGCTGGATCCTGACGGTCCACCGTTGCGGGTCGTAGTGTTTCAGATAGAACTCGCGCCTCATCGAGCCGAAGATCATCGACTTTGTGATGTCCAATTTCTCCGGACGAACCGCGAAGTATACGTGCACCGTGACGAGGGCGATGAGTCCAACGCCGGCCAGCCCATGAAGCACGTACATCAGGCCCCAGGTCATGTCGCTAAACAGATATGGATTTCGCGGGAAGAAGATGGTCCGTACGCGGGACAACATGAACACCCCGGTGCCGATTGCGGCCAGACCGGTCGCGATGATTGCGCCGTGGTAGAGCTTGTTCTCCAACGGGTACTTAGCGAATTTCCGCGGCGGGGGCGCGGGCCGGCCCATAAACCTCAGCACTCTTCTCCGTGCATCAATGAGGTCGGCTCTATCCGGCCAGATCGCCCAGAAGTCCAGCCAGAAAGAGGCATGAACGATGTGAAAGAGGATGGACACGGTCAGGACACTCCCGGCGATCCAGTGGTAGGTGACCCAATCAAACTGCAGGCCGATCTTCGGCAGGAAGGCAGTGATAAGCAGCGTGAACATAGAAGCGGCCATGATCCAATGGAACAGGCGTGCGGCGAGGGAGTGCCTGGGAATCCGCTTCGGCAGCGCGGTCGCGAGCGTGGGCGAACTATCATCCGCATACTCTTCGGCTTTGGCGAAATAGCGAACGTAGATGGCGTGTACGATGAGGAATAGCAAGCCGGCGAGTGCGGCAACCCAGATCAGGAACCACGCGATGTGGATGGGAACATTCTGTCCCCAGGGATTGGTGGCCCATTCCGTAATCGACTTCAGGATGCCCATTTTGCCTCCTCCACTCCGCCAATTGCGCGTTTCACGAGATTTCTCATCAGGGGGATTTTGTAGGCGTTGAACTGGAGCGGGACGGCTCCCTGCACCGCTAGTTGCCCCGCCATTTCACCCGTGGCTGCTGTCGCCGGCTTTCCGCGGACCGCGTCTTCGACTGCTTTCAGTCGTAGCGGACGAGCGGCCGCGCCGTTCACCGAGAGGCGGATACGCTCGATCGTGCCACCAGAAACCTGCATCGCGGAAGCCACATTTAGCAAGGGAAAATCCCAGACGTTCCGATCCCGCACCTTCTCGAAATAGAATTTTGAGCCTGCCCAGGTAGACGGAATGCGAATGGCGGTCAGCAGATCGCCGGGTTTCAAGATGTGAAGGCGGGTGATGTCGATGTCAGGTCCGATAAAGTAATCCTCGGCATCGACGATTCGCTCTCCCTTGGGCGTGCGTAAGACGAATTTGGCGTCGAGCGCGATCAACGCCGGAGCCGAATCGGACGGGTTCACCGCCACGCATCGCTCGGCGTGAAGTATCGCGTGTTCGCGGTTCCGGCCGGTGGGTGTATCGGCATAGCAGATGTTTCCGCCGGCACGGTAGCAAGGCCAGCCCGCGCGGTAGTACCAGCAACGCGTGTCCTGCGAGACATTGCCGCCGAGGGTGCCCTGGTTGCGGATCTGCGGCGAGGCAGCCAATTCGGCGCCCTCCGCCAGAAGGCTATATTTCTCCTTGATGAGAGGATGCCTCACGACTTCGGAGAGCGTCGTCATGGCGCCGATCTCGATGCCGTCGCTGGTGGTGCGAACGCCCTTGAGCTCGGCGATTCCACTGAGGTCGACCAGGACCTTCGGCCGCTTGATGCGATCCTTCAGCCAGTCAAAGCTGTCGAGTCCACCGGCCATCACCCAGGCGTCCTCGCGATATTGCTCAAGAAGCTTTTGTGCGTCAGCGACTGAGCTCGGCTGAAATAGATCAAATGCGGGCATGACATCTCGTATAACTGCCATAGGTCCTCTTGAATTAAATGTGCGCGATCAACGGGTGTTGCATCGGCCGGCCGGCTTCCAGCGAAGTAAGAATCGTGTCGGCATTGACAGGCGCACGCTGGAAGATTCCATCGCCAAGAGCATCGGAGAGGGCGTTCAAGATCGAAGCGCACCCGCCACCGACAGGCGGCTCGCCGATACCGCGCGCACCGACTGGCGTCTCAGGATCCGGGATGTCCAACGCCGCCCATTGCATGTTCACCGGAAGATCCAGGATCGTCGGCGGTTTGTTGTGGTGGAAGCGCTTGGAAACCATCGCGCCATACTGCGGGTCGAAGACCCACTTCTGGCCGATCGCGTGACCAATGCCGAGTATCGACCGACCTAGAACCTGCCCACCAAGCGCCCGCGGGTGGATCACCGTGCCCACGTCGGCGTACGCAAGGAAATCCACGATATAGTATTTGCCGGTTTCCACGTCCACTTCGATTTCAGCAAAGCTGGCGACGTACGAATGCGTCATGCCGTCGCGCGGATAGTTGTCGCGAGCGGCCGCCAGCAGGCCTTGACCGGCCAGCGCAGCTATGGACGCCTTAGTCATCTTGTTGATATCGGCCGGCGCTTCGTGGCCATCGTATTTGCCGCCGAGTTCGATAGCGCGTTGAGCTGCCTGTGCGAACGTCATCGAACCGTGCCCGTTCCGCGAAACGCGCTCGTTCGCGACCGTGTACTCCTCGGGTTTACCTCCCAGGCTTTTCGCGGCGATCTCCTGGAGTTTTTGCCTGGCATCCATCGCAGCAGCGTGGGAGGCCCGGGTCATGGCATGTGTGGTCTGGCTGCCACCCGACACGCACGAGAACGGAAGATGCTTCGACGTATCACCCCACACCACGTCGCACCTTTCCCAGGGGATGCCGAGAACCTCCGCGCCCGCGCGGTGAACATCGATCACCGACTCCGTTCCCAGATTTCCAATGCCGGACTGGAAGCGAACCCGGCCCTCCGGCGTGATGACAAGAAGACCGTCGAAGCCGATGGTGCCGCCGACATAGCAGCTAAGTGACACGCCGACCCCACGTACTTTGGACCCGATCCGCTTGGGGCTGCGCGCCACTCTCTCCTGCCACTTGAACTGCTCCGCGCCGCGCTGCAGCGCTTCCTTGATGAATGCGCTCGTCGCGTGCTGAAGCTGGCCTTGCACCGGCGGCCCGTAGCGAGCTTTGCCTTCCGGACAGTTGATGTAGCGGATCGCTACCTGGTCGACGCCGAGCCTGCGTGCGGCCTTCGCGATGATCGGCTCGATGATCGCAATTCCCTGCAGACCGCCCGGTGAGCTCTGCGCGCTGCGCGGCGGCGTATTCGTCAGCACAGTCACCCCGCGCCATCGCATGGACTGCGGCTGGTAGAGCAGCGAGACCATGTGCCCCGATGTCGGCGCGTCGCCCTGTGCTTCGTAAGGACCGTTGTCCGAAATGACGAACATATCAAGCGCAAGAATTCGTCCTTCTTTGGAAAAACCGACTTTCATGCGACCCGGAAAACCGGGCCTTGCGCGTCCGATAAAGGTCTCCTCTTCACGGCTGATCCGCATCATCACCGGAGCGTGGGCCTTCTTCGCTAACAGCGCCGGGATAATCATCGAGACGCCGCCGGTGACCTTACTGCCGAATCCGCCGCCGGTGTACTCGCTGATAAAAACGATTTTGTCCAAATCGATATTCAGCCATCGTGCGACAGCCGTCCGGGTCTGCGTGGTGCTCTGGGTTCCGGTGTGCAGGTAGACCTTGCCGTTCTGCCAGTACGCCATCGCGCTGCGCGACTCGAGGGTTTGATGGCTGACGTCTGGAGTGACGAAGGTTTCGTCCAGCACGAGCGCGGCGGCCTTGAAGCCTGCGTCCAGGTCGCCATACGACCATTCGTCAGGCGTCTTGCCAATTGGCAGGCGCCCGTGCCGGGCTTCGGCGAAATCCGCATCGGTCCACTTGAGTTGCGCGACCGCTGGCCCCTGGGCACCTGAAGGGGTCACCCAGATGTTACCGTCCGTTCGGGGATTCGGTCCATCGGGACGCAGCGTATCGAGGGGGTCGACTACGAATGGAAGGTGCTCGAAATCAATCTGAATTCTTTCGATCGCTTCCGCTGCGGTCAGCTCATCCACGGCAGCCACCGCGAGGATCGGCTCTCCCTGGTACACGGGTTCCATGGTGAGACCCCTCTCGCCCCATTTGCTGGCCTTGATTACGGTCCCGTTGTCGGTCACGGTATCGGCCGGCGCCGGGAGATCGTCAGCGGTGAGTATCGCTCTCACACCCGGCAGCGCCAGCGCCTGGCTCGCGTCGATATGCTTGACCCTGGCGTGGGGCAGGGGACTGAGCAGCAGTTTGCAGAACAACATGCCCTCAGCGCGAAAGTCTTCGGCATATTTTGACCTTCCCGTCACCTTGGCCAAAAGATCGGCGGTCACGTAGTTCTTGCCGATCAGCTTGTACCCGACGCCGTATTGGCGCTCGCTCGGCAAGTCAGCCATGGCTTACCTCCCTTGTATTCCCGGCCCCACTCATCGTGTTCTCAGACCCGCGCATCGTGTACTCAGCGCCGCGCATCAACGCTGTGAGGATCTTGTCATAATCCTGGCAGCGGCACAGGTTTCCCGAAACGCCGTGTGCCAGTTCCGTACGGGTGGGGTTCGGGTTGGTTTTCAGGAATCCCACCGCCGCCATAACGAAGCCGGACATACAAAAGGCGCATTGGAATCCCTGTTCGTCGATGACGCCCTGCTGGACCGGGTGCAGCGTTCCGTCTTGATTTGCCAAGCCTTCGATGGTCAGGACTTTCCGGTCTCGCACCGTATGGGTGAGGACCGAGCAGGAATAATGCGGGACGTCGTCCAGCAGGACCGTACAGGCGCCACATTCGGCGCGGTCGCATCCTAACTTCGTCCCCGTGAGTCCGAGCTTGTATCGGAGCGTCCAAGCCAGCGTCTCTTGCTTCATGACGTCAACCCGGCGAAGCTGTCCATTAACTTTCAGGCTAATGAGCCGTTCGCCGGCGCCGCCAATCCCGTGGACTATAGAGTTGCGGAACAAATAGATGGCGGAGGAGACGGCAGCGCCTGCACAGATGACTCCTCTGATAAAACTGCGCCTCGAAACTGCCTTAGGCGTCTCATCGAGCACCCTCAGATTCCCAGTATTCGCCATATCGCCTGATAGTTGTGCAACTGAGCTTCCGCGCCGGGGACCAAAGGGTTCAACAGACTTATCGCCCGGCGCGGTCAGCGGAGTCGAAATATCGTCACCGCGTCGTCACGCAGTACCGATCAAGACACTCGTCAGTCGCCTGCAATCGAGATGGCACGAAAGCCGTGGAGTTAGCAGGCACTGGGGGCGACGTTGCGCAAACCATCTGCGAGGCAAGCCGCTCGCCACCTTTGAGGGACTGTGGGAACAAGTTCGCATTCCATCGCATTCCATTTGTCAGCGAACTTAGCGCATTTGTCGCCGGAACGTCACGCCTGTCATTGCCTCAACATTCGGCCACGCGAACTCCAGACCTTTACGTGAAAAACAGGTGAGTTGGCCTTATCGCGACTTGGCAAGGCAGGTGCAATTACTCCAATCGATTGCTCACCAGGAGGACGGATGTTGCCGAATGAGAAGATCACAGTTCGTACGCGGCTGGGATTCATCGGGCTCGGATAC
>JAOAPT010000422.1 GCA_025463045.1 Candidatus Solibacter sp. | reverse complement strand
CGGATCGTATGCAGTCCGAGATCATTCAGGATCTGCGCGCCAAGCCCGTGCTCGTGCTGTAACTGCCGCTGGCCGTCCTCACCCTTCAGGTGCATGAAGTCGCGCCCGTGACTGACGATCTGACTGCCATCCATGCGGAAGCCGGGACCCGTCTCGTGCAAATACACGAGCACGCCCTGTCCCTCATCGGCGATCGCCTTGAGCGAGTTCTGCACCAACTGCCCGCACTCGCATTGCGAACTGCGGAAGACATCGCCGAAGACACAGCGCGAGTGCATGCGGACGAGCACACTCTCCTTCCCAGCGACCTCGCCGCGCACCAGCGCCAGGTGATACTCGGGATTCAAATCGCTGGCGTATGCAATCGAACGGAACTCACCGTAGTCGGTCGGGACAATGCCTTCCGCCACGCGGCGGATGAACTTCTCGTTCTTCATCCGGTAGCGGATCAACTCGGCCACCGAGAGCATTTTCAATTCGTGGCGCTTGCAGAATTCGATGAGCTGCGGCACGCGCGCCATCGTGCCATCGTCGTTCATGATTTCGCAGATCACGCCGGCGGGGGTGAGGCCGGCAAGCCGCGCGAGGTCCACGCTCGCCTCGGTCTGCCCGGCGCGTACCAAAACGCCGCCCTCCCGGGCGCGCAGCGGGAACATATGTCCGGGACGCGCGAGATCGCTCGGACGGCAATCGGGGTCGATCGCCTGGAGGATGGTGCGCGTCCGGTCGGCGGCGGAAATGCCGGTCGTCACGCCATGCAGGGCGTCGATCGATTCTGTGAACGCGGTGCCGAACATAGAGGTATTCGTCGGACTCATCAAGGGCAGGCGAAGGAAGTCGCAGCGCTCCGCCGTGAGCGCCAGGCAGATCAGTCCCCTGCCCTGTACGGCCATAAAATTAATTAGCTCCGGTGTGACCTTTTCGGCGGCGATTGTGAGGTCGCCTTCGTTCTCCCGGTCCTCGTCGTCGACCACTACGACGATGCGCCCGGCGCGGATCTCCTGGATGGCCTCCGGGACTGAAACAATCGGCATAATTCATTGTATCCATTGGGGCTAACCCTGCCGCTCGTGTGTGTATACAGGTTAAGATGGGGGATTAGACGATGTTGCACCGACTGGCACGTTTCATCCCGTCACTGCCTAACCTGGACCTGACCGGGGTGATCGATATATTGCTGGTCGCCTTCGTGGTTTACGAAGCGCTGATGGTGGTCCGCGGGACGCGCGCCGGGCACATCCTGATCGGCATCCTGACGATGGTGTCGATTTACGCGTTCGCCAGTTGGGCCGGCCTGGAAGCGCTGCGCTCGCTGCTCTCGTTCATCGTGCCCTACATCGGCCTGGCGATTATCGTACTGTTTCAATCCGAGATCCGGCGCACACTCGCACGCATCGGCCGCAAGAACTGGTTCGGCCTGGCGCGCGGCTTCCGCGGACTGGAATCGCTCAGCGAAATCATGATGGCCGTCGAGCAGTTCGCGCAGGATAAGACCGGCGCGCTGATCGTGCTGGAGCGCGACATCGGCCTGCGCACATTCATCGAGAGCGGCGTGGCGCTGGACGCGCGGATCTCGCGCGACCTGCTGCTGTCCACCTTTGAAACGGGCCTGCCGATGCATGATGGCGCGGTCATTATTCAGAAGGACCGGATCGCGGCGGCCGCGTGCTTTCTGCCGCTGACCACGAACCCGACGCTGGCCCGGCAATTCGGAACGCGCCATCGCGCCGCCATCGGAATCACCGAAGAGACCGATTGCCTCTCGCTCGTCGTCAGCGAAGAGACGGGGCGAATTTCGGTGGCGACCTTCGGGGAATTGGCGTCCGGCCTCTCCCTCACCGAAGTAGTGGAGCGGATCAACCGCCACTTCGGCGTGGAGCGTCCCTCCACGACGCAGATCGACGATTTCGCGGCTGACATTCCTCTGCATACCGAGGCGGTGCGCAAGCCGTCGGACCGGGTGCACCCATAATGCGCACGCTCAAGTGGATCCGCGAGCTGATCTTCCGCAATTTAGGATGGAAGCTGCTGGCGCTCTCGGCCGCCGTGATCATCTGGGCTCTGGTGGCGACCGAGCCCGAACTTTCGACCTTCGCGACCGTCCGCCTGGAATACAAGAATCTGCCCGAAGGCCTCGAGATCAGTTCCGACCCGGTGACGTCCGTCGTCCTCGAACTGCGCGGTCCGCAGGGCGAGTTGCGCGGTGTGGGCGATACGGTGCGGCCCGCGGTGGTGCTCGACATGTCGAACGTGGATCCGGGCGAGCACACGTTTGCGATCGGCAGCGGCAATGTGAAGCTCGCGCGCACGGTACAGTTAGTGAGGTCGATTCCGGCGCAGGTGCGCTTCAGCTTCGAACCGCGGCGCATGCACAGCGTGCCGGTCCGGGCGCGCTTCACGGGCGAAGGCATGAACGGATATGTGATTGATAAAATTGTAGTGGAACCGAAGGAACTCGAGATCACCGGACCGCGCACCCGCGTCGGGCGCGTCACCACCGTGCTGACAGACCAGATCGATGTTTCGAACGTCACGGGCACCTCGGAATTCCGTGTGAACGTGTTCGTGGATGACGCGTTCGTCCGCTTTGAATCCGCCCCCGAAGCCGCGGTTACAGTGACCATGAAAAAAAGAGATAGGTAAGGAGACAGTTTGGCCAAAGACCTGTTCGGAACGGATGGAATTCGCGGCGTTGCGGGAGAGTATCCTCTCGACCCCGCGACGGTGTACGCGTTCGGTGTAGCGCTCGGCAAGGATGCGGCTTCGCACGCCGCGAATCCCGAGATCCTGATCGGCGCGGACACGCGTGAAAGCGGCACGTGGATCGCGGAGCTGGTGGCCGGCGGACTGGCGAGCCAGGGCGCGCGCGTTCGCTACGCAGGCGTGATCACCACTCCGGGAGTGGCGTATCTCACGCGCACCGGCAGTTTCGTCGCGGGCGTGATGATCTCGGCGTCGCACAACCCGTACTCGGATAACGGCCTCAAGGTCTTCGGCCACAGCGGATTCAAACTGCCCGATGACGAGGAGCTGCTGATCGAGCAGGAGATCTTCCGCCTGCGCGAAGTGGGCGTGTCGCCGGCGCCGCTGACGCTCACCGTCGAAGAGCCGCTGGTGCGCCAGTATCTGCAATATCTCGGTGGCATTTCATCGGTGCGGCTGGACGGCGTGCGGATCGCGATCGATTGCGGCAACGGTGCGAGCTATCGCCTGGCGCCGGAACTGTTCCAATCGCTGGGCGCGGACGTGGTCACGATCTGCTGCGCCCCCAACGGGCGCAACATCAATTTAAATTGCGGGGCGCTCCACCTCGAAGGACTGCAGCAGGCGGTGGTCGAGCACCGCGCGCACTTCGGCGTGGCATTCGATGGCGATGCCGACCGCGCGATCTTCGTTTCCGCCGGCGGGAATGTGGTCAATGGCGATGCCGTGCTGCTGGCGTGCGGACGCTCGCTCAAAGCCACCGGGCATTTGCACGGCAATATCGTGGTCGCTACCGTGATGTCGAATCTCGGACTGGAGCGCGCGTTCGATGCCGCGGGGATTCGAATGGTGCGCACTCCGGTCGGCGATAAGTACGTGCTCGAAGAGATGGTTCGATTGGGCGCGGCGCTCGGCGGCGAACAATCGGGCCACGTGATCTTCCGCGAGTATTCGACCACCGGCGACGGCATGCTGACCGCGCTGCGTCTCTTCGAGATCGCGCAGCAGGCCGGTAAGGGGCTGGACGAACTGACCGCCGATCTCGAGATCTATCCGCAGCGGCTGGTGAACGTTCGCGTCCGCGAGAAGAAAGGACTGCTCGAACTGCCGGCGGTCGCGCAGGAGATTCGCCGGGTGGAGGACGCTTTCGGCAATACGGGCCGCGTGCTCGTACGCTTCTCGGGCACCGAGCCGCTGGCGCGCGTGATGGTCGAAGGGCCCGACCTGGAACGCGTGGAGAGCTTCAGCACGAGCATCGCCGACGTCATCCGCCGCGAGATGGGAGCGTAGCGCGCGCAGTGCGGCGCCGGCTCTTCTACTGCGATCACCATCCGATCCCGCTCCCGGCGGGCCATAAATTCCCGATCGAGAAATACGCGATGCTGCGGGCGATGCTCGCGGCGGATGGCGTGTACGATCTCGAGCCCGCACCCTTCGCGCTCGCGGAGGAAATCGCGCTCGCGCACGATCCCGAGTATGTCGCGGCGGTACTGAATGGCACGATCGATCCGCGCGTGATGCGGCGCATCGGCTTCCCGTGGAGCGAGCACCTGGTGCGGCGCACGCTCGCGTCGGTCGGCGGCACGCTGGCCGCTGCGCGCGACGCGATCGCGAGGGGCGTCGGCGGCAATCTGGCCGGCGGCACGCATCATGCGTTCCGCAAGGAAGGCTCGGGATTTTGCGTATTCAACGATCTGGCGGTGGCGATCCTGACGCTGCGACGCGATGGCCTTGCGGCACGCGCAGCGGTGATCGATCTCGACGTCCATCAGGGCGATGGCACGGCGGCGATCTTTGAAGAGGATGACGCGGTCCTCACGCTCTCCGTGCATGGCGAGAATAATTTCCCGTTTCGCAAGCAGCGGAGCCGCATCGATCTCGGCTTGCCCGATGGCACTCGTGACGATGAGTACCTCGCGCAGGTCCGCGAAGTGCTACCGAAGGTTATCGAGTTCACACCCGATGTGATCTTCTATCAGTCGGGTGTCGACGCGTTGGCGGGCGATCGGCTCGGGCGGCTGGCGCTCACGCACGAAGGGCTGAAGGAGCGCGATCGCACGGTCATGGAAGCGGCGAAACTGCACGGCATTCCGCTCGTAATCACGCTCGGTGGAGGCTACGGCGACCCCATCGAACGCACAGTACAGGCGCACGCGAATACGTTTCGGCAGGCGGCGGCATTGTACCCTCAAATGGAATCATCGCGTTAGCCTGCTTCGAGCGCCAGATCCCCAGAAAAGGCCGCAATCTGCAACCTTTCACGCAATTCTAACGTCATATTAATTGGGAAGAGGTTTTTCCCGGGTTTGCGGAATGTATGGTTCTTCCGCGAGCTCAAACGGCGGGCACCATCCTCCGGGGGTCCGCCGTTTTTTATTCCGCTTCCAATTCCGCGAGGGGAACACAAATCGCAGGGCTCTCGCTGCGAAGTGTGCCATCCTTCACTTCGTGTACGGCGTCACGAGTGTACACGAACGCGCGCCAGGTACCCGGATGAAGCAGCCAGACGTAGTTCACGCCGAAGTCGAGGTAGTCGTCGATACGTTCCTGCATTTCCTTCATGCGGTCACTCGGAGAGAGGATCTCGATGCAAAGGAAAGGTGGCTCGACGATGATCGGACCGGCGGGAGGCGGACCGTACAGCACTGAAATATCCGGCACCCTGAAACGAGTTGCCCTGACCTGCACACGCGGTGCGAGTGCCACGCGGATTCCCCACTCCCGCTCCCGGCTTGAGAGGTAGCAGCTCACGATCGATTGGAGGCGGCTATGTTCCCACTCGCCAACATTCCGTTCCAAGATCTCGCCATCCAGGTACTCGCAATCGGGACGGTAGCTGGAAGCGAGATATTGAACGACGGTCACGCCCGCACCTCTACGCTTTGCGCAGAACCATCGCCGAGTTCTTGCTGCCGAACGCGATGCAGTTGGCGACCGCGTGCTCGATATTCATCTTGCGTCCGATATCCGGGACGTAGTCGAGATCGCAATTCTCGTCGGGTTCGTCCACATTGATGGTCGGCGGCACAACGCCGTCGCGCATCGAAAGCAGAATGGCGGCGATTCCCGCCGCTCCGCAAGCACCCTGCGGATGTCCGATCATGCTCTTCAGCGACGACCCGGCGAGCTTTTCCGCGTGCCCGCAAAAGGCTAGTTTCACGGCGCGCGTCTCGATCCGGTCGTTGAGTTCCGTCGAGGTACCGTGATAGTGGATGTACTGCACATCGGTCGGCTGAATGCCCGCCTCTTCGATGGCCATCCCGATCGCGCGCGCCGGCTCTTCGCCGCACTCTTCCAAACGCACGCGATGGTACGCCTCGCACGTCGATCCGTAGCCCGCGATCTCGCCATAGATGTGCGCGCCGCGCGCCTTCGCCTGCTCCATTTCCTCGAGCACGAAGAACCACGAGCCCTCGGCGATAACAAAGCCGTCGCGGTCCTTCGAGAACGGCCGCGATGCGCGTGTCGGATCGTGATTCCAGCGCGTCGACATGATGCGCATCAACTGAAAGCCGCGCAGGATGAGGGGCGCGATCGGCGAATCGACGCCGCCCGCGACCATCGTATTGAGCACGCCCGCTTGAATATTGCGGTACGCGTACCCGATCGCATCGGTCGACGAAGTGCACCCCGTCGACACGATGTGGCTGAGCCCGCGGAATCCGAAGCGCATCGAAACTTCGCTGGCCAGCGTGCCGATCGTCCCGGTGGGGATCGTATATACGCTGCACTGCTTGATCAGGCCGGCGTAGAAGAGGCGATACTGCTCTTCCGTGAAATCCTGACTGCCGCCGCCCGAGCCGACAATGACGCCGATGCCGCGCAGCTCGTCGCGGTTCATCAGTTTGACGTCGAGCCCGGCATCCGCCACGGCCTCGGCCACGCTGGCCGCGGCCAGCGGCACGGCGCGCGACACATGCGGCCGGTCCTTCACTTCGACATACAGCTTCTCATCGAATTCGTCGGGCACCTCGCCCGCCACCTGGACCTGATATCCCGAGGGGTCGAAACGCGTGATGCGGCGGACGCCGCTGACGCCGTTCCGCGTCGCTTCCCAAAAGCGCTCACGCCCGATGCCATTCGGGCTGACCGCCCCAATCCCAGTGATGACTACACGCCGCATGGATTTACTTTGCCTTTTTTCTGGTCGCCGGTATAGGCTGAATCTTATGAATGCTAGCATGGAGCGCCGGCCGGCGAGCGCACTCGCCGTTTTTCTCGCCGGACTGCAAGCGGGCATGATCGCCGTGCTCTGGATGCTGGCCTGGTTGGGCGTGAGCGCGATGTGGCAGCGCCGCAGCTTCTGGAGCGCGGTAAATCTGATGGCCAGCGTTCTGGCAGGCAACGGGGCGATTCGCAGCGGATTCGCCTCCAGCACGTGGAGCGGACTCGCGCTCTACGTGCTGATCTACAGCCTGCTGGGAGCCGCATTCGCCGTGCTGGTGCGCAACCGCTTCACCGGCTTGGGAACACTGCTGCTGGGCGTCTTCTTTTCGGTTGGCTGGTATTACCTGTGGTTCCGATGGCTGGGCCAGACGCTGATGCCGCTGGTATGGCTGCTGCACGCCGAACGCGCCACGGTATTCGCACACGTGATCTTCGGCGCGCTGATGACGCGCTTCCCTCTTTTCGTCGAGGGAGGGCAAGGGGCTGCGACGCCGGATGCCGAACCCGCGGTGGCGGAGGCGGCCGGCGTCTCGACGCAGCCCGATACGGAATTGCTCTGAACCGGGAAGAGGGCAGGCTAATGCATGCCCCGGCAATTTACGCGAGCTCCAGTTCGATCTTCTTGCTGGCGGGATCGAGCTTGATGATGCGAAAGCTGCGGATCTGCCCGCTGCGTGGACCTTCCGGTTTGCCGCCGCCGCCACCCTCGCCGCTCTTCCAGCGAGCCTGTAGCATCGAGGTGAGCGAACCGAGATCGACCTTGTCCGACCCGGACTTCTGCTCTTCCTTGGGAGAGGCTTCGGCACTCAGCTTGCAAATGGCGTTAACGCCCTCGCCGAGTTCCACCTTGGCGCGGCCGCCGGAGACATCGGTAAAGCGTCCGGTGACCACATCGCCTTCCTTGTGCTCCGCGATGTACTCATCGAGGCTGGTGGGAATGAGCTGCTTCATGCCGAGGCGAAGACGTCGCTTTTCGATGTCGAGCTCGAGCACCTGCGCCTTCACCACCTGGCCGACTTTTACGACGTCCTGCGGATGATTGATACGCTTCTCCGCACTGATATCGCCCACGTGGACCATGCCCTCGACGCCTTCCGCCACCTGCACGAACGCGCCGAACTTCTGAATGCTGGTGATCGGACCTTCGATGATCGCGCCCACCGGCAGCTTCTGCGCGGCATCCGCCCACGGATCGCCAAGCGCCTGCTTCAACCCGAGGGAGATGCGGCGATCGGCGGCGTTGACGCCGAGAATCACGACCTCGACCTGCTCTCCGGCCTTCACCACATCGGCCGGACGGCGCACCTTCTTCGACCAAGACATCTCGGAGAGATGCACCAGTCCTTCGATGCCCTTCTCAAGTTCCACGAACGCCCCGAAATCCGTCACGCGCGTTACCGACCCGGTGACGCGCTCGCCGACCTTGTACTTCTCGGCGACCAGATCCCACGGGTGCGGCTGAAGCTGTTTGAGTCCGAGCGAAATGCGCTTCTTCGCGGGATCGACCTTGAGGATTTTGGCGTCGACCTTGTCGCCCACGTTGAGCACATCGGAGGGCTTGTTGACGCGTCCCCAGGAAATGTCCGCGACGTGCAGCAGCGCATCGACGCCCCCGATATCGACGAACGCGCCGTAATCGGTGAGGCTGCGGATGGTGCCGTGCACGATCTCGCCTTCCTTAACCTGCGAGTAGCGCTGTTCCTTGTTGGCGCGCTCTTCTTCCTCGAGTACGGCGCGCCGGTCGACCACCAGATCTTCATCGGCGACATCGAGCTTGATGATCCGGCAGCGGATCTCCTGCCCGACCAGCTTTTCCATCTCCGCGGCGTCGCGCGCACCGCTCCGCGATGCCGGCATGAAAGCCCGGACGCCCACGTCTACACTCACTCCGCCCTTGACCACCGCGGTGATCGTTCCGAGGATCGCGACCTTATCGGCGAAGGCCTTTTCGAGCGAGGACCAGTCCTTCGGACGCTCCACCTTGAGGCGGCTTAGTTCGTAGTAACCCTCAGGGTCGCGGCCCTTGATGGAGACGGGGAGCTTGTCGCCGACCTTGACCGTATCGCCGGTGCTCTGGAAGTCGGTAAGGGGGATGATCCCTTCGGTCTTGAAGCCGATATCGAGGAGCGCCGCTTCGCTGGTGATCGCGACAACTGTGCCCTCTAATCCCTTCTTACCCGGCTCGGTGATGCGGTGGGTGTGGGATTGCTCGTACTGCGTGAGGATATCGCCAAAAGACTCGTTGGGCTCGTTATTGGTTGGGGATTCCGGACCGGTAGCCCGATCCTGATCCAGCATGCTTGGGTTGGACATGGGACGTTACTTAAACATTGTGGCATACTCCCGGCGGCGAAAATCAGGCCTGCGGGAACTGGCGATTTCTTGCGCCGCGCCGGAGAAGCTTCACGCGTTTTATCGCATGAAGCACATTCAAACGGCAATCTTAACGATGTTGATATTCGGTGTAGGCGCGCGGGCAGGCTTCTCGAACGTGGTGCAGAATTCGTCGTTCGAAACCAGTAATGTGGCCAACATCAGCTCCTTCAAATATTCGTTCGACGGACTTACCGCATCGTCCTGGACATTCACCGGCCGTGCCGGTGTGAGCGGCTTTCCGGCGGCCTTCGGCAACGGCAGCGTGGACGGAAGTTATGACGGGTTCATCCAACAGTACGCGAGCGAGCCGACGATATCCTCGATCTCGCAGGCGCTCACACTTCAGGCCGCGACGAATTACACGCTGAGCTTATCGATTGCCGCGCGCACCAGCTATCCGGCGAACCCGATCGATATCTGTTTAATGATGTCCTGTCCGGCAGCGTGACGCCGGCGTCGGCGACTCCCGCGCTGTTTTGGTTTGCGTTCAACAGCGGCACGACGGGGGCGAACGGCAATCTGGTTTTCTTACGGCGATCGTGACGGGCGATCAGGATACGGTGCTCGATAATGTGAATCTCGCCCCGACGGCGGCGACTGCGGCTCCGGAGCCTGGCACGTTCGCACTGTTCTTGCTGGCGGGCTTACCGCTGCTGCGGCGGAAGTTGTCTCCGATTTAGGTTGGGCGCTGCCGGTTCGCCAACAGAGTCGCGATGTCGACGCTGACGATCTGCCCAGTCTGCACAAAATCAACGGCGGTAGCGATTCTCGCAGCAACAGGCCTCAGTGTTGGCCAATGGTTCGACGACAGCACGACCATCGCCAACGTTCGACCGGTGAAGTTCTGCTGATACCGGACGTTTTGATCACAAGTGAGCAACAGGTCGAAGCCGGCCTGTTCGGCAGCATCCAGCAGCGCGCCGTTTTCCAGGCCCTGCCATCCCATTTCGTCCGCTCGCATTACAATATGTCCCTGCAAGAACCGGGCGAGCGGGGCTGGGGTGTTAGCGTCGAACAGAATCTTCAAGCAACCGCCGAGGGTTGCTCAAGTGAACTTCTTGCGAAATCGAGCACGCAATGAACCTGGTCTCGACTGACCGAGGGGAACCACTCAAGGAACTCGTCGACCGTCGAGCCCTTATCGAGGTGCTCAAACAGCGTTGCGACCGGCAGGCGTGTGCCCTGAAAACACCACGTCCCGCCGAGCTTGCCCGGAGTTCGGTCAACGGCAACACAACGGCTCCAGTCCATAGCTTCAGTCTAGCGTTGAACGGGAGCATGCGGCGGCGCCCCAATGTGGCATAATCCCGACTGGGATATCTTGCTTGCCGGAAAGTCCACTTTCACGCTGGATCCGCCTGATCCGCCCACAGGATTTCGTCTGGATTCCCCTATTCATCGCGCTCGCCGTCACGAGTGAGAATCTGGACATATTCGTCGTCGTTCCGCTCGTTGCACTCGGGTTCGTCCAGGTCCTCGAGCCAAAAATCAAGGCGCTGTCGGACACCCGGTGGCGCGTCGTATGGATCATCCTCAAGATGGCGATCATCTACCTGTTGATCGCCTATACCGACGGGATACAGAGTAACTTCTGGCTGCTCCTCCTCCTCCCTGTCGTCTCCGCGGCGACGGTCTCCGGCCTCCTCGGCACGCTCGTCTTCACCACCCTCGCGGGGCTTGCGTATCTCTCCTTTCTGCTCTTTCTCGACTGGGAGAAATTCGTGCTGGAGCGCCCCGAGATCGAGCTGCTGATTCAACGCGTGGTCTGCCTGTTCCTCGTCGGGAATCTTGCGAACCTCCTCGCCGAAGCGCTGCGGCAGCAGAACCAAAAATACCGGCGCACCGCCGAACATCTCGAGGATGCCAACCGTCAGGTGGTCGAAGCGCAGGAAGCCGTGCGGCGCTCCGACCGTCTCGCCGCGCTTGGTCAACTCACCGCCGGACTGGCGCACGAACTGCGCAATCCGCTGGGCACCATCAAGGCATCGGCGGAGATGCTGAATCAGCAGCTCAGCACGGAGAACGAAGTCGCGCGCGAGGTCGCCGGCTTCATTTCGACGGAGGTCGATCGCACCAATTCGCTGGTCACCCGCTTCCTGCAATTCGCGCGCCCGCTGCATCTGCGGCTCGAACACGAAGAGGACCTGGCGCACGTTCTGGATCGCGCGATCGAGCTCGCCGAACGCGAGGCGCCCGGCATCGCGATCTACCGAAATTATGCGCCCGAGATTCCACCCTTCCGCTTCGATGGCGAACTGATGGAGCGCGTGTTCTATAACCTCGTGCTCAATGCCGCGCAGGCGACCGCGTCCGGCGGGGCGGTCACGGTGAAGACGCGCGCCACCGGACGTCGCGCGGAGATCGCCGTCATCGACCGCGGTTCGGGCATAGACGCGAAGGCGATGAAGGACATCTTCAATCCGTTCTTCACCACGAAAAAGGAAGGCGTCGGACTCGGCCTGGCGATCGTTTCCAAGATCGTGGACGAACACGGCGGTAAGATAGCTGTTGAGAGCGAATCGGGGAAAGGCAGCATCTTTTGCGTGTCGCTGCCGATGGATCCGGCGCCCCAGCCCCCTCTGTGAAAACCAGCGCATGAAAAAACGCATTCTGGTCGTGGAAGATGAAGACAAACTGCGGCGCGTCATCGAGCTGCAATTGATATCGGCAGGCTTCGACGTCGACAAGGCCGCGACCGCCGAAGAAGGCCTGAAGATCGTCGATCGCGCCGACATGGTGCTGACCGATCTTAAGCTGCCTAACATGGACGGCCAGGAATTTCTCGGCCTGATCCGCCGTCAGAATTCGCACGTACCGGTGGTGATGATGACCGCATTCGGCAGCGTCGAGACGGCCGTCGAAGCGATGAAGGCGGGCGCCACCGACTTCCTGCTGAAGCCGTTCTCGCTCGATCACCTGATGCAGGTGGTCAACAAAGCACTGGAAGTCCGCGAGTTGCGCGAGGAGAATCGCGAACTGAAGGCGGCGCTCGGACGGCGCTACGAGTTCGACAACATCGTCGGGCGGAGTCCGGCGATGCAGGAGATTTTCGCCGCGATCGAACGCGTCGGACCGACGCGCGCCACAGTGCTGCTGACCGGCGAAAGCGGCGTCGGCAAGGACCTGATCGCGCGCGCGATTCACTTTCACTCGCCGCGCAAAGATCGTCCGCTGGTGAAGATCAACTGCACGGCCATCCCCGAGAATTTAATGGAGAGCGAACTCTTCGGTTACGAAAAGGGCGCGTTCACAGGAGCGCAGGGCACCAAGCCCGGCAAGTTCGAGCAGGCCGATACGGGGACGGTCTTCCTCGACGAAATCGGCGACGTGCCGGCGGCGATCCAGGTGAAGCTGCTGCGCGTTTTACAGGAGCGCGAATTCGAACGCCTCGGCAGCAACGTGACGCGCCACATCGACGTGCGCCTGGTGGCCGCGACGAATCAGGATCTGCGCGCCGCGCTCGAGCAGGGAACGTTTCGCGAAGACCTCTACTACCGCCTGAACGTCGTGCCGCTCAATATTCCGCCGCTCCGCGAGCGCAAGGTGGACATTCCGTTCCTGGCGAATCACTTCGTCCATAAACTCGCGCCCGAGACCGGGTGCCGCGTCGAGAGCATCACCGACGCTGGGATGGAGAAATTGATGGGCTATTACTGGCCGGGCAATGTGCGCGAACTGGAAAATGTGATCGAACGCAGCCTGGTAATGGCGACCGGGACGGAGTTGGACGCCCCCGATATCAAGCTCGAAGCCGCGAGAACTCCGCGCGCACAGAGCGGCGAAAATCACTTCCTCCCGGACGGGCTGAGCCTCGACCAGTACGAGCAGGAGATCATCAAGGAAGCGCTGCGCCGAGCCGATGGCAACAAAAGCCAGGCCGCGCGATTGCTGGGGCTGACGCGCAATGCGCTGCGCTACCGGCTGACCCAAATGGGCCTCGAAAGCTGAGACACAATCCTATGCTGACCGATCGGGAATCTTTCAAAAAGCTGACTGCGCACTTCGACGAAGTCAAGAACCTGCACCTGCGCGAGCTGTTCGCCAACGACAAGGAGCGCGGCGAGCGATTGAGCGCCGAGGCCGCGGGCCTCTATCTCGATTACTCGAAGAATCGCGTGACCGATGAGACGCTGCGCCTCCTCCTCGCGCTGGCGGAGGATTGCGGCCTGCGCGCGCGCATCGACGCGATGTTCCGCGGCGACAAGATCAATACCAGCGAGGGTCGCGCGGTGCTGCATACCGCGTTGCGCGCGCCGCGTGGCAAATCGCTTGCCGCCGCGCAGGTGCCCGAGGCCGGTGAGCCGGTGCACCAGGTACTCGACAGGATGCGCGCGTTCGCGAACCGCGTGCGCGCGGGCGAATGGACCGGGTTCACCGGCAAGCCGATCCGCAACATCGTGAACATCGGCATCGGCGGCAGCGATCTCGGCCCGGTCATGGCGTATGAGGCGC
Source organism: Candidatus Solibacter sp. (assembly GCA_025463045.1). Classification (GTDB taxonomy): domain Bacteria; phylum Acidobacteriota; class Terriglobia; order Bryobacterales; family Bryobacteraceae; genus Solibacter. Next base: position 3,682 of record JAOAPT010000422.1, on the reverse strand, counting down.
TGCGCCATTACAGCCGCCGCGATCTCACGTTCCGCTTCATCTCCAACGTCGACGGCACGGATTTCTGCGAATCGACGCGCGACCTGAATCCCGAAGAGACGCTTTTCATCGTCGCGTCGAAGACCTTCACCACGCTCGAGACAATGGCCAACGCGCAATCGGCGCGCGAGTGGACGCTCAAGGCGCTCGGCGATCCGGCGGCGATCGCGCGCCACTTCGTCGCGGTCTCGACGGCCGCCGACAAGGTGGCGAAGTTCGGCATCGATACGGCGAACATGTTCGAGTTCTGGGATTGGGTCGGCGGGCGCTATTCGATGGAATCGGCGATCGGGCTCTCCACCATGATCGCCATCGGACCGGAGAAATTCGACGCGATGCTCGCCGGCTCTCACGCAATGGACGAGCATTTCCGCACCGCGCCCCTCGCGCAAAATCTTCCGGTGCTCATGGGCCTGCTCACCGTCTGGTACGACGATTTCTTCAAGGCGCAGACGGTCGCCGTTCTGCCCTACGATCAATACCTGAAGCGCTTCCCCGCGTACCTGCAGCAGCTCACGATGGAAAGCCTTGGCAAGAGCGTCACACTCTCCGGCGAGAAGATCACGAAGTACGAAACGGGCGCGATCTTCTGGGGCGAGCCGGGCACCAACGGGCAGCACTCGTTTTATCAATTGATCCACCAGGGAACGAAGCTCGTCCCGTGCGACTTCATCGGGTTCCGCAAGTCGCTGAACCCGCTGCCCAGCCCGCTCGGCAATCATCACGATCTGCTGATGGCCAACGTGTTCGCGCAAAGCAAAGCGCTCGCCTTCGGCAAGCCCGCGCCTCAGGGCCAGCCTTACCGCGAGTTCGATGGCAATCGTCCGAGCAACACGATTCTCGCCGAACAGTTGACGCCCGCAATTCTTGGCGCGCTGGTCGCGCTATACGAGCACAGCGTGTTCACGCAGGCCGTGATCTGGGACATCAATCCCTTCGACCAGTTCGGCGTCGAACTCGGTAAGGTGCTGGCCGCGGAGATCCTCCCGTCGCTTGCGAAGGACGCGCCGCTCCCCAATGACGACAGCTCGACCGTGACGCTGCTCAAGAAATATCGAGGGTAATCCGGTAGTTGACGCGATCGCGCGCGCCCCATAAATACTTGTACGCTTCCGTGTGCCGGAGGAAGTCGATCTCCGCAACGCCTTCCGCTCGCGCCTGCTCGATCATCCACTCCAGCAGCAGCGCGCCCGGGCTCACCTTCGACATCGCGGCATCGTACCCGGTCAGGTAATAGTACAGCGTCTCGCCGCGTGTGAAAGCATACGCCGCCGCGACCGGGCTCCCCTCGATCTCGAGCATGCATAGCCGCAGCTCGCCCGACGCGAGCAAGCCGCGCGCCGTCTCCGTGTAAAACTGACGTAGCCGCGGTTCAAGCGCGCCCCATCGCGTCTCGTGCAATCGGAAGAACTGCGTCAGGTACTCCGTAAAATTGCTCACTACGGCGCGCGAAAAACCAAACTCCGCATGCCGCTGCAGCCGGTTATGCGCATGCCGCAGATTCACACGATGACCACGCTGCATCGATTCCGGGTACCTGTTCAGGTCGAGCACCGGGCAGATCGAGCAGGGCTCCGCGGGCCATTCGCGAAGCAGCGGAGACCCGTCGCGGACCTCATCCAGTTGAAGGTGCCCACCGCTGCGTTCAACAAACCTTCCGAGCGTCGCGATGCATTCGGCTTCCCGCCCCGGCACAGCGAGCAGATCGCCATAATCGCTCACGCCCGCGCCCAGAAAGGAGACGTTGCGCGTGGAAATCCCCCAGCGAAACAGCGGCGCGAGTCCGATCAACTCGCCGCGATCGCGAATCGCCAGTGTCTGGATTTCACCGCCGTCGAACAGGTGCCGCGTCCATGGCAGCAGCCATTGCGGCGATTGAAACGGCGTGGCGCGCGGGCAGCGTTGGTGCAGATCCGCCCATTCCGGGATCAGATTCTCCAACTTCGAAAGCGAATCGATGAGGTCCACGCGCGAGTTGCTACACGTGCCCTGCCACGGTGAACTTAAGCCCGTCCGGACAGGCGCCGCAGCCGGTCGCGCCACGAATACGGCTGCACGCCAAATAGGCATGGGGCTCATCGAGCAGCACCAAGCCGAACTCAGGTTTTGAGCGATATCCCGGCATCGTGTCGCGCGTCTCGCCCTGAATAAACGTCACGACGTGCCGCGAAAGTCGGCAAGCGCGCCAACTGCCGCCGCATCCGTCTCTGCTGTGTACTGAAAAGGACCGCGCTTGAGCATGGAGAGCGTCGGGGGCCATCGCATGCCAGGGATGAAAACGGCCCGCGCGTTCAAATCAGCTCGCGGCCTTGCGTTCCTAAGAACTACGACGCTTTTTGCTCCGCGAAAGTCACGTACTCGGAGTACGGACCCTTGAAGTCTTCGATTTTGCCGTGCTCAAAATGCCAGATGCGAGTGGCCACTTCATCGATCAGATCGTGATCGTGCGTAACCAGCAGGACGGTACCCTCGTACTTCTGCAGCGCGATATTGAGCGCGTTGATCGATTCCAGGTCGAGGTGGTTCGTGGGTTCGTCGAGCACCAGGAAGTTCGGCTTCTGCAGCATGAGGCGGCAGAAGATGATGCGCGCCGATTCGCCGCCCGACAAAGCCTTCGTCGGTTTGAGCGCGTCATCCCCGCTGAACAGCATTTGCCCAAGCAGTCCGCGCAATTCCTCCTGCGAGGCCGAAGGATCCCACTGATGCAGCCACTCGATCGTCGTCATCCCCTTCGCGATCGAATCGGTGTGATCCTGCGCGAAGTAGCCGACCGAAACCTCGTGACCCCACGTCACCGTGCCGCCGTCGATTTCGAAATCCCGGTCGGAATCGCTCACAAATCCCGTGGCAGTCCGCACCAGCGACTTGAGCAGCGTCGTCTTGCCGACGCCGTTGCGCCCCATCAGCGCGATCTTCTCGCCGCGCGCCAGGCTTGCCGAGAAACTGTCGACCACCTTGAGATCGCCGTACGCTTTCGACACGCCCTTGAATTCCAGCGGATGGCGTCCCGAAGGCCGCTTCGAATCGAACTTAATATACGGGCGCTGAATATTGCTGCGCGCGAGCTCCGAGGTCTGCAGCCGCTCGACTTCCTTTTTGCGCGACGTCACCTGGCTCGAACGTGTGCCGGCCGAGAAGCGCGCGATGAATTCGTTGAGCTGCGCGATCTTTTTCTCGCGCTGCTGGTTCTGCGACTCGATCCGCGAACGGATCTGCGTCTTCGCCAGCACCATGTCGTCATAGCCGCCGGTGTAGAGAATCACCGTCTCGTAATCGATGTCGGCGACGTGCGTGCTCACACTGTTCAGGAAGTGGCGATCGTGCGAAATCACGACCAGCGCGCCTTGGTAGTGCTCCAGGTAATCCTGCAGCCAGTGGACCGAATCGAGATCGAGGTGGTTCGTAGGTTCGTCGAGCAGCAGCGCCGGCGGAGAGCCGAACAGCGCCTGCGCCAGCAGCACGCGCACTTTTTGACCGCCCTGCAACTCGCCCATCTTCCGTTCGTGGAGCGAGTCGTCCACGCCGAGGCCGTCGAGCAGAACCGCGGCGTCGCTCTCGGCGGTGTAACCGTCCTGCTCGCCGACGATGCCTTCGAGCTCGCCGAGACGCATGCCGTCCTCATCGGTGAGCTGGTCGTGCGGCT